>NZ_DFTS01000061.1:482-4360 GCF_002383015.1 Idiomarina sp. UBA4206 | reverse complement strand
TTTGCGAGGTATGACCGCCTTTACAAACGGGGTGAAGGTATCGCAGTTTGTGATAGTTCCATCAAAGTCGAATAGGGCAATGTCCATACTTCTATCCCGTCGCCTTTTAGAGCTTAGCCATTCTTATGTCGATTTTCTGCATAGCCGTTGGGCGTCACACCTATTATCTCTTTGAAATCGCGAATAAGGTGGGACTGGTCCGTGTATTCAAGTTCCATAGCAACATCAAGGATATTTACTTCTCCTGCGTCAAGACGCTCAAGCACTCTGTGAAGGCGATATTTTCTTATTAGCCACTTTGCACTTAACCCAATATGTTCTCTGAAGTACCGTTGTATCATTCGCGGTGATAGTTCAGCACGCTCACTCAACTGAGACACTTTAACAATCGACTGTTCGTCTTTAATCAAACTAACCAGTTTTTGTACAGACCGCTGAGAGTCGCAAACTAACGTCTTATGTGGTGTAAGTCTTTTCTCGAGAATCTCACAAATTAAAGCATCGCTCTTTATAACCAACAAGCTAGCTAGTGCCTCTGTGAGGCGATCTCCAAAAATCTCGCCAGCATCAATTTCCTTATCAACGTATTCAACAAGCGGTAACGAGAGAACATGCTGAAGAGCTCCGAGCGAAAACTTAACACCTATGATTCTGTCTTTTCCGGACATCACATAATTGTAAACTTTGGTGACCGGTCCCACTACCTTAACCTTGTCATTACTAATGACAAGATGAAAGTTGGGATCGGGAACGTTCCTTTGCGTGTGTGTTTTATTTGCAGGGAGTTTCCAGTCGACTAACCAAAACTGATCGATAAAATCAGTTAATTCAAACTTGGGATAGTAACGGCGTAAACTGTAAAACTGCTGACTCTCTTGCTGGTGCAATACACCATTGATTTTAGATTGATTAATTTTCAAGTCTGAAGCTACTCTCAAAACCCTATGTCGCACTTTTACAATACCAGTTAACACGGATCATGGTAGTGTTGAATACCACTTAAGCAGAAATACTGGAAGATAATATTATGGAGCTCACAGGAACGTTTGAAATAACCAGTTGGCAGGAATCGGTAGAAAAGGAGCTTGCTAATGGTACGAAACTAAGCCGTGCTAACGTCAGACAATCCTATACTGGAAGCTTGTCAGGAGAGAGTGAACTGACGTATCAACTCTGTTATGACACTAGCGGTAATGCTGATTTTGTTGGCTTCGAAACAATTTCCATAAATACCCCAAATGAATTAGAGGTTATCGTTTTACAACACAATGGTTGTTTCAACAACGGTATTGCAACCAGCAAGTTCACTGTTGTCGAAAGCAGTCATGATAAGACACTTATTGGTTATGAGGGCTTCTTTCGTTCGAAAGAGAATGGTCAAGCAGACTATCAAATTAAAGGTCCTCTTTGAGCGATGAACGGACCTTCTGACTTTCAGTCAACTCCAACTAGTGACTAGCCGTCCCGTTATTCGAGAGTGTGGGTGTCGCTAGCGGTGCACGGCACATTCACGTCGGCAATATTGCGCGTTTTGTTGTTGTGTTGTGTATTTAAGTCGTTTACTGTCAATGACATAACAAAAAATTAAGGTTGGATATTGTGCGCTCGGTAGAGTGTAACTGAGCATGCTCAAATTGCCTTTGCTAACTCGGAACCTTTAAAATCAGGAATACCTGTTTGATCAGTAAGTTAACAACCGAAAACTATCAATTGGACGAGTTTCTAAATGCGCACGCACAATATACAAATGTTATGCCTCACAGCCAAGTTACAATCTCATTCAAATTAGGAGATAGAAAATGAAAATAGTTACCGTCATAGCACTCTTTTGTGCAGCAGCAGTTGTTCCGTCATTCGCTCAGACATCACTTTATGACCCATCAATCGAGCACGAGCCGAAGGATGGTGTCGTCAAACTGTATGGTGCTGGGGGGCCGAATACCGCCTTCAAAAAAGTCGCTGAGGTCTGGGAAAACCGTTCGGGTACCAAAGTGGAAATTATCGCCGGGCCTGAAAGCAGATGGTCTGCTGATGCGCAGGCAGATGCCGATATACTTTGGGGTACTTCGGAGCAGTCGATGACGGCATTCCTGCTAACCTACAAGACCTTCGACCCCAGCAAGGTCGAGCCGATCTATATCAGGCCCACCGTTATAGCCGTTAAGGCCGGCAACCCAAAGAATATTCAGGGCTTTGACGCGCTTCTAGTGGAAGGAATGAAAATCGTCGTTACGGAGGGCAAGGGCATCTACAACACCTCCGGAACTGGAACATGGGAAGACGTCGCCGGACGCATGGGCTCGCTGAATGACGTCGCGCAGTTTCGGAAGAATATCGTGTCGTACTCGCTCGGCTCTGGCGCCAGCTTCAATGCGTTCAAGGAGCTGGACGCTGATGCCTGGATTACCTGGCCGAACTGGCCAATCACGCACCCCGATGTATTGGAGCTTGTTCGCTTAGATGAAGGCCGAACGATCTGGCGAGATGTCAATGTAGTCATCTCACCTGACGCAGACCGTGAGGCGCAGATGTTCCTAGACTTTCTGGTTACCGAAGAAGCGCAAAAGATAATGGCCACCGAAGGGTGGCGGAGATAATCGCTATTTATTAGTTGCCCCATAATCCGATGCATAACAAGGCGCTGCACCGGACGGCAATTCCGCTGCGCTCCATTGCCGCCGGTGAGCTTAGTCGTTAGCTCGCTCACAAACTTCAACGCAGGGGGAAGGATTTTGAAGAACATTCTAGTCAAGCAAGCAGGTGCGATTCCGCTGGGTGCGATGCTTGTTCCAATTCTGTTAGCGTTTTTCTTGCCAGGCTACTCGTCAATCTCGCAGCACATCAGCGAGGTGGCGCTTCTTGACCATCCGATCGCCCTCATCCAAAGGGCAGCAGCCCTTATCACCGGCGTTTCGATAGCCTTGTTTGGCGCTTGGCTATTCCTAGCCAAAGGCTCCAAATTCACTGCTGTGACGGCCGTGGTGTTTGGAGCCAGCATGATCTCAAATGGGGTCTTTGTGATGGGCAGCCCACTCCACGGCCTGTACGGTCTTGGCTTCTTCATGGTTCTCGTTCCAGCCTTCTTTGCCACAGAGGTCGCACCGGTTGGCAGTCCGCTAAGAAACTTCTCCATGCTTGTTGCGCTTGTCATCATGCTTTACCTGTGGCTAATGCTTTCAGGCTTTGACCCACATGGGCTTCGCGGCCTGACTCAGCGTGTCGCGACGCTCATCATTTTTGGCTGGTATGCGGTTGCCAGTTACTCGCTGGTGCGCGGCATCAACTCTTCAACCACGCGGCCTGACAAGCATGCTGTGGCCGCGGGCTAACAATTCATTCAAGCCGATGCCGCTTCGCGGCTCGGTTTAATTCAGGCGTTATGCCTAAACGGAGTTTCTGAGTTTGAGCGAGAAAAATAATCACTACAAAGAGCTTATGAGCAGAATGAAGTCTGCCCATGAACAAGAGTTCTATCTCGAAGCATGCTGGTTTGCATATACCGTTCTAGAAGATCGGCTTTTGTCTGCTCTTAGGCAGTCGGGTGGAGCAACTTACGCCAATCATCGTCCAATTAGGATGCTAGGTAAAAAAATGCAGGAAATTCGGCAGCGAAAACGGAATGACCCATTACTGGCTGCTTACTTCAACGACCCTCTTATGGATCGTATCCATCAATGGAAAGAAGATCGGAACGACTTAACTCACGCAATGGCTGACGGTACTAAGTCAATGGCAGAAGTAGATAAATCTGCTTATCTGCTCAGTACATCTGGGGCAAAGCTAGTTAATGAAGTGTGTTCAGCGGCGAGGCGGCTAAAGAAAAATCGTGAAAAGGCATAACAAACCGCTCAAATACGTTCCGGCCACAAAAAGCGTGG
>NZ_DFTS01000061.1:0-332 GCF_002383015.1 Idiomarina sp. UBA4206 | reverse complement strand
GCTCGCCGTTTAGCGGGGCGTTAGGGCTTCACAGTGAAATCAACCAATTACATCATTAATGATGTAGCACCGACAGCTGAAGAGTACACCGCCTTGCGGTGTGAAGTCGGCTGGGATAGTGTCGATTTAGTTGTGGCGCAAAAGAGCTTAAATAGTTCTTTATTTCACGTGTCAGCCAGAGACGACAAAAAGCTGATAGGAATGGCTCGGGTTGTTGGCGATGGATTTATGTATTTTTACATTCAAGACGTCGTAGTTGCTCCTGAGTATCAAGGGCAAGGTATTGGTCGGATGCTTATGAGTAGAGTTGAAAGTTATCTATCCAAAGCGTG
>NZ_DFTS01000058.1:61178-62038 GCF_002383015.1 Idiomarina sp. UBA4206 | reverse complement strand
AGGGCGGGTTTCAGGTTGAACCTAAGTGGGGCAGCTGTGCAACCGTTACCCGCGATGCAGTGGGTGGCCTGCATGGAGACGGCTCGCCTTTAAAAGCGGGCGATGAGATTAGTTTTAATCAGCAAGAATTGCAGATGTCTCGCCGTGTTGGCTGGGCTTATCGGCCGAATTATGAAAAGACACCGGTTATTGGCTTAATACCGGGCTTTCAGTACGAGGCTTTTCCCATGTCTGCAAGAGAAGCTTTCTGCTACGAAGATTATGAAGTCACTAAAGACAGCGACCGTATGGGCATTCGTTTGTCTGGTAAAGCGTTGGAATATGACGGTGAGGGGCTGGTATCTGAAGGTGTGAATGTGGGGTCTGTGCAGGTTCCTGCGAACGGCCAGCCCATTATTATGATGCACGACAGGCAGACCTTAGGGGGCTACCCCAAACTGGGCACCATTAACCCGTTCGATTTAGGTCGGCTGGCGCAATGCCAACCGGGTCAGACCGTTCGTTTTACTCGCATAGAGGGTAAAGTTGCACAGCAGCAACTGCGCCGTTTTTATCAGTTTTTTAATGTCCGCTTAACTTGTCAGGCAGGCGATAACCTGCGATCATAACCGCTTCATTTTATCCGGTGTTGATTTTGTAGCGGAGACAAAAGGTTCATGGCTGATACTGATTCACGTCCCAGTAATTTTATTCGTCAAATCATTGATAAAGATTTGGCCAGTGGTAAGCACTCTACCGTACATACCCGTTTTCCTCCGGAACCTAATGGTTACCTGCATATTGGCCATGCCAAATCGATAGTGCTGAATTTCGGTATTGCCGAAGACTATAACGGCACCTGTAACCTGCGTTTTGATGAC
>NZ_DFTS01000058.1:60469-61029 GCF_002383015.1 Idiomarina sp. UBA4206 | reverse complement strand
GGCTGGGTTATGACTGGGAAGGCGAGCCGCGTTATTCCTCTAACTACTTTGATCAGCTGCACGCGTTTGCAGTTGAGCTCATTGAAAAAGGCCTGGCCTACGTTGATTTCAGTTCGCAGGATAAAATGCGCGAAATGCGCGGTACCCTGAAAGAGCCGGGTGTGAACAGCCCTTACCGTGATACTTCTGTGGAAGAGAATTTAAAGCACTTCGCTGACATGACAGCAGGTAAGCACGAAGAAGGCACCGCGGCATTACGGGCAAAAATTGATATGAGCTCGCCGTTTATGTGTATGCGCGATCCGGTTATTTACCGTGTGCGTTTTGTGCATCATCACCAGACGGGTGATAAATGGTGCGTTTACCCAATGTATGATTTCACCCACTGTATTTCAGACGCGCTGGAGGGCATTACACACTCGCTGTGTACGCTTGAGTTCCAGGATAACCGTCGCTTGTACGACTGGGTACTGGATAACATCAGCATAGACTGCCATCCACAGCAAATTGAATTCTCGCGCCTGAATCTGCAATACACGGTAATGAGTAAACGCATTATC
>NZ_DFTS01000058.1:58593-60380 GCF_002383015.1 Idiomarina sp. UBA4206 | reverse complement strand
GTAAACGCATTATCAATACGCTGGTAGAAGAAAATAAAGTGACCGGGTGGGACGATCCGCGTGTTGCCAGTATTGCTGGTTTGCGCCGCAGAGGTTACACGCCGGACTCAATCCGTGAATTCTGTCGTCGCATTGGTGTGACTAAAATGGATAATCAGGTCGAAATGAGCATGCTGGAAGCCTGTATTCGAGATGACCTGAACGCCAACGCACCACGCGCCATGGCGGTGATGGACCCGGTTAAAATTGTTATTGAAAACTACCCGGAAGGCGAGCAGGAACTGTTGGATGCGCCAAACCATCCGAATGACCCGGAAATGGGCTCTCGTCAGGTGACTTTTAGCCGCGAGATTTGGATTGAGCGGGAAGACTTCCGTGAATCGGCGAATAAAAAGTTCAAGCGTCTGGTGCTGGATAAAGAAGTGCGTTTACGTAATGCCTATGTTATTCGCGCGGACCGCGTTGAAACAGACGATAACGGCGAGATTCAGACCATTTACTGCCACTACGACGCTGAGACCTTAGGCAAGGACCCTGCGGACGGCCGTAAGGTAAAAGGGGTTATTCATTGGGTTTCGGCAGAAACAGCGAAAGAAGCAGAGTTCCGCGTGTATGACCGTTTATTTCAGGTACCTAACCCGGCTGCAGAGGAAGACTTATTCTCGACGCTGAACCCGGAGTCTCTGGTTATCAAGAAGGGCTTTGTGGAAGCTAACTTAGCGAATGCGAAATTGGGCGAGAACTTCCAGTTTGAACGCTTAGGTTACTATTGCATGGATCAGGATGCTGATACAGAAGCTCGCTTGATATTCAACCAGACGGTTGGACTACGTGATAGTTGGGCTAAAATAGAACAGCAGCAAGCTACTGAATCGTAAACTGGTCCAGTAGCTTAGCGCCATATAAACGCGAGGGGGTGTAAAAGCCCCCTGACTGTTTCTGGCTTAAGGTATGAACGGCTAACTCAACAGCGCCTTCGGCGGTTAGCGAATAGCCGTTTTTCACTTTTACCCGCATACTTTTCTTATTGCCTTTGCCATCGGTAATTTCACCCCAAACGTAAGTCGGGTTGTTCTTCCGTTCTTTTTCTTCAGGGCCGGCAGGCTGTGATTCTAGCTTCTTCTTCAATTTAGCCTGAACCCATTTCCAGTTAAATACCCAACGGAACCAGTTCATCCGGCGCATTTTCTTCACTAAGCGTGGGCTGGCCGGTATGTACACTTCAATATTGGGAATTTCTGTCGTGTAGTAGGCGGTAGAGACATCGCCCCAGGGAATGGTCATGGCACACTTCTCACCATTACCAAAATCTATCCAGCGAGAATGCCAGGCGTGCGGAACATCGGTAATTTGTCCGTTAATGCGGGCTGCGCCTCCACGACCTAAACGCTCGATACTGGTTTTGGCTGTGCCCCGGCTCATACGTGAACCGGAATCAAAGCCTAAAGCCAGATGCTCGGCTTCCGGCATTTGTGCATTGAGTCGTGCAGCAATGCAGTCTGTTGGAATAACGTCAAACCCAACACCAGGACAAATAACAATACCGGCCTCGCGCGCGGCTTTGTCCATGGAGTGAGCGTATTCAAATACGTCTATCTCGCCGGTAATATCTAAATAATGAGTTTTGGTATCGATACAGGCTTGAATAAGAGGGGCCGCTGTTTGACTAAACGGACCAGCGCAATTAATGACAAGATCAACATCTTCTAATTGCTTTTTCACTTCATCGATATTGTCGAGCGAAAAGGCTTTGTATTGAAAGTTCAGATGTCGGGCAACTGGCTCAG
>NZ_DFTS01000058.1:53827-58477 GCF_002383015.1 Idiomarina sp. UBA4206 | reverse complement strand
AAGATGTCGGGCAACTGGCTCAAGGGAGTCTTCGTTACGGCCGGCTAAAATGGGTTGATAACCGCGCTTTTTTGCCTGATGAGCAATGAGTTTGCCCGAGTAACCGTATGCCCCGTAAATGAGCCAGCGCAGAGCCATTAGTCTGCCTCAGCAGCAGCTTTGTATTCGCAGCTTTCGCCACGCTGACATTCGCCGTACAAATAAAGGCTGTGGTTTGTTAGCTTAATTTTATTGGCTGCGGCAACTTTGTCCTGACGTTCTTCAATAACGTCGTCTTCAAACTCAAAGACGTGCCCACAGGTTAAACACACCAAATGATCATGATGATGTTTTGCGCTTAATTCAAATACCGAACGACCACCTTCAAAGTGGTGGCGAGTAATAATACCAGCGTCATCAAACTGGTTTAGTACCCTATATACGGTAGCCAGGCCAATTTCATCTTTTTGTTCCAGCAGAATTTTATAGACGTCTTCAGCACTGATGTGTTGGTTTTCTGGTTGTTTTAAAATCTCCAGAATTTTCATCCGTGGGGAAGTGACTTTGAGTCCTGCTTTTTTTAGCTGTTCGTCGTTACTCGCCATAATGATTCGTATCTCAGTTAAACATGTACAACAGCATACCCTGTATTAGCTGTCACTTGCCAGTTCTGCCAGACACATTTCTTCATAAACCTGCTGGCACCATTTGCTAACACGCTCTTTAGTGAGCTCTGGTTGACGGTCTTCGTCAATACCCAGGCCGACAAAGTGATCATCATCTGCCATGCCTTTAGAGGCTTCGAAGTTATAACCTTCTGTCGGCCAGTGCCCAACAATGATGCCGCCACGTGCTTCGACAATATCGCGTACCATGCCCATAGCGTCCAGGAAGTATTCGGCGTAGTCTTCCTGATCACCACAGCCAAAAATAGCAATGAGCTTGTCGGTGAAGTCTATTTCTTCAAGTTCGGGGAAAAAATCGTCCCAATCGCACTGAGCTTCGCCGTAGTACCACGTCGGAATACCGAACAGTAGTAGGTCATAACTGGCAATATCTTCTTTACTGGATTTAGCGACGTCTTTAACGTCGACAAGTTTTTTACCCAGTTCTTTCTGAATCATCTGAGCGACGGCTTCGGTGTTACCGGTGTCGCTTCCAAAGAAAATTCCAACAGTTGCCATAAATCAATTTTCACCTGGTTATACGAACAAACAATACTGAATGGATTGCCATTCAGCGGCGTAAATTATCAATTGGGTTAAACTCCGGACTCCCAGAGCACCTGAATAATACCTTTAGCAATAAAACCAAAACAGCCAAGAAACAGTACTGCCCACACAATTATTTGGCCGAATTTGGGTACCGCTGAGCGTTTTAACACATCACGAATGGCTAAGCCTATGAGTAAGAATAGTATGGCCAGTGTGAAATTGGTGGCCAGAACTTCAATTTGTTCGTAATACTCAGCCAACATACTGCTTAACCTCGCTGATGTGTAACGCCTGAACTGTTTTTTAACGGCGCCTAGATTACCATAAAGCGCCGCCGCTGGCGAGATTACTAAGCCAGAAACTCAAGCACGAGCCGGTTGAATATTCGGGGCTTCTCGGCGTGCAGCCAGTGACCTGCGTCTTCTATTATTTTTACTGAAGCATTGCTAAAGCGCGAGTTAACCTCTTGTTGGTGCTTTTCTGTCAGGTAGTTTGAGTTACCGCCTTTGATAAAAAGTACAGGGCCTTCGTATTGACCTTTACTGACAGCCGCTGAAATTTGCTCGTAATTTTGTTTTAACCCTTCGAGATTAAGGCGCCATTGATAGCCGTCATCGGTCTTTTTAAGGTTTTTTAGTAAAAACTGACGCACGCCTTTTTCTGAAATTTTATCGGCTAACTGCTTGTCCGCGTCGCTGCGACTTTTTACCTGACTTAAATCCAGCCCTGACAGTGCATCCATGATGCTGTCGTGAGTTCCGTCATAAGCGGCGGGGGATATGTCTGCGAATATGGCCGCTTTGACCCTTTCCGGCGCCTCCATGCAGACTTCCATAGCGATTTTGCCACCCATGGAGTGCCCCAGTACAGCAAACTGCTCAATATCTAAGGCATCGGCCAGTTTAATAATGTCATCTGCCAGGGCCGGGTAAGTCATGGTGTCACTGTGAAACGAGTCACCGTGGTTACGAGCATCCGGTAATATACAAAAGTAATCTTCGGACAGTTCGCGGGCGATACTTTTTAAATTGTCTTTGTCGCCAAACAGTCCATGAATAATGATGACAGCCGGATTGCTTTCGGTGCCAAGTGTTTCGTGATTCAACAATGAAGAGTCTGCCATCGAACGGCCTTTAGTGATAAACTTTGATGCATATTTTCAAGGCTTTGTCGGGGCGTTGCAAGTGACAAAGCACAACCTTTCAAATTTTAGAGGTAGAAAGTCAACAATGAAGCGGATTGACATTGACGACGACTTATACGCGTATATTGCAAGCCACACCAGACAAATAGGCGAGAGTGCTTCAGATATTCTGCGCCGATTACTTGATGTGAGTAGTACAGAATTTGCTGTGGATGCTAAAGGCGAACAAACCGAATCGGTTTTTAATCGTTTAAATGAGCAGGATGTTCGTATTCAGAAAAGCGTGGTCGCGCGTTTTTTGTATATTTTGAGCATGCTTTACCGTTGTCATTCCAGTGAGTTCTCGCAGGTGCTGGATATTCGCGGACGTGACCGTCAGTATTTTGCCCGCTCAGAAGAAGCTTTGCTGACCTCGGGTAACAGCACCAATCCGAAGCAGATACCGGACTCTCCGTTTTGGGTTATTACCAACACCAATACCACAAAGAAAAAATCGATGCTGACTCAGGTTGCAGAAAAGCTGGGTTATGATTCAGCAGATGCAGAAAAAATTAGGGACTTTTTATAATGGCGAATCACGAGCGAGCAGGTCAGTTGGCACAAGCTGGCGATTTGACGAATATTGCGCAATTGATCAGTGCTTATTACGTTTACGAGCCGGATCCACGTAAAGCGGCAGAAAAAGTCAGCTTTGGTACATCGGGTCATCGTGGCAGTTCATTGAAGCGCTCGTTTAATGAAGCCCATATTCTGGCTATTGCTCAGGCCATTTGCGCTTATCGCGAAGAGCAGGGAATTACCGGGCCGATTATGGTGGCTAAGGATACTCATGCCTTGTCAGAGTCTGCCTACATTAGTGCTTTGGATGTATTCATTGGTAATGGCATTGAGGTTCAGGTTCAGACGGAGCACGATTACACACCAACGCCGGTATTAAGCCGTGCTGTTATTGAGTGGAACAGCAAGAATAAAGCGAAAGCAGACGGTGTCGTGATCACACCATCGCACAACCCACCGGAAGATGGTGGGCTTAAATATAACCCGCCGCACGGCGGACCAGCAGATTCTGATGTCACGCGAATTATTGAGAAATACGCTAATGCGTTGTTGTCATCAGGTTTGGTCGGGGTGAATACCTGCGAGAGTGAAGACGTATTACAGCATCCGAAACTGACTTTTGTTGACTGGCGTTCGGATTATATCGGTCAACTTGAAAACTGTATTGATATGTCAGCTATTCAGGATGCAAAACTGACGCTGGCGGTCGATGCCATGGGTGGATCAGGCGCTAAATACTGGCAGCAAATTGCTGAGCATTACAACTTATCGATTGAGGTTCGTAATGCCGTTGTTGACCCAACATTCGCATTTATGCCCCTGGACAAAGACGGCAAAATTCGCATGGATTGCTCCTCGCCGTTTGCCATGGCCAGTTTACTGGGGCTAAAAGAAAAATACGACTTAGCTTTTGGTAATGATCCGGACTACGACCGTCACGGTATAGTAACTCCTACACACGGCTTGCTGAACCCGAACCATTACCTGTCGGTTGCGATAGATTATTTGTGCAAAAACCGTGGTTGGGACAAAGGGCTTGCCATCGGCAAAACACTCGTATCCAGCGCTATGATTGATCGTGTGGTGAGCGCAAACGAACGTCCATTGATGGAAGTGCCTGTGGGTTTTAAATGGTTTGCGCAAGGGTTAGCTGAGCAAAGTATTGCGTTTGCCGGAGAAGAGAGTGCCGGTGCAACCTTGCTTGATCGTAAAGGCTGTACCTGGACCACCGATAAAGACGGCATTGTCATGGCCTTATTAGCGGCTGAGATATTGGCAAAAACCGGTAAAAATCCGGGGCAGTATTACGATGAATTATGTCAGCAGCATGGTACGTCTTACTATCGTCGTGTTGATACCGTTTCCAGTGCCGACAAAAACGCTCGCTTTAAAGGCATTCGCGCATACAAAATGAAACTGCCAGAATTGGCTGGTGACAGTGTGTCTGATATTTCTACGAAAGCGTCGGGTAACGGGGCACAGTTTGGTGGTATTAAAGTAACCACTGACAATGGTTGGTTTGCGGCAAGGCCTTCAGGTACTGAACCGGTTTATAAAATTTATGCTGAAAGTTTTGTCAGCGAACAACACTTAGATGACATTCTGACGCAGGCCACCACCTGGGTGAATGACCTGCTGACAGATTAGTCTCTTAACGAAGGACGGCGTTAGATTCCATTTCTTCGTCGTCCTCTTCTTCTGTTTCCGGCGCTTCTTCAGCCATTGACGTTAATAGTTCATCAGAGGTTTGTGACC
>NZ_DFTS01000058.1:52364-53646 GCF_002383015.1 Idiomarina sp. UBA4206 | reverse complement strand
CCCCGCCAATTTTTATGATAGCTCCCGTTGCTCCGACCATTTGATCGCGTTCGAGAAAGTCGTTGGTGTGCGCCATGCCCAGTGAGTATAAGGGTAAAATGAAGGCACCTAATAAACCAACATTCAGGTAAATAAGAAGCGCATTTGATGCGGCTAACTGGGAAAGAGCGATTGCGGTCAGGGTGCCGCCGGTTGCACAAATAGCAATAACAAAACGGCGATCAATTCGATCGGATAATAAACCGAAAGGTGCTTGTGAGATCAGGCCGCCGAGAATAAAGGCTGACATGAAGAAGGTAATTTGCACAACGCTCAGGCCAATATAAGACGCATACATAGGCCCGATACCATAAAACATGGCGTAGCAGGCTTGCATAATGAAAGCGTTTACCACACCCAGCGGCACCGTTTTAAGTAGCAAGGAGACAGGAACCTTACGGTTTTCATGGGTTGTCGGTTCCACTGTCACACTGACCAAAATTGGAATTAAAGCAAGGTTAATCAGAAGTGCGACAATAGCAAAAGCGACAAAGCCGGCAGGGTCTGCCACGCCTAGAATAAGTTGCCCCGCAATGAGGCCAGTGTAAATAATGACTAAATAGATAGACAGTAAAGTACCGCGGCTGCGGTTATCTGCCATGGTATTAAGCCAACTTTCGACAATGACAAAAATACCGGAAATGGCAAAACCGGTAATAAAACGCATAACAAACCAGACTACGGGGTCAACCCAAATGGCCTGCATTAGAATACTGAAGGCGGCTAATGCGGCAAGCCCCCCGAATGAGCGAATATAGCCTACCCGACGAATGTCTTTAGGTGCGCGGGTAGAGCCAAACAGGTAACCGATAAAATAGGCTGACATAATAAAACCGGTAACCAGGGTACCGAAGTCTTCAATGGTGGCACGCAAACTGAGTAGGGTACTGGTCATGCCAACACAGACCCCAATTAAACTGATGCTGCCAAGCAGTGAACTGATACCGCGAAGTTGTTGTTTTAGCATGCCTTTGTCACCCTTCGTCCGTTTGTGGCAATACTACCTGTAGTCGCTTTATTTTCCTAGCGAAGATTCCCACAAGCTTATCCACAAGTTGTTACTTGCTGTTCGCTATCTGGCTGTTTAATATGCTCTCAAAGTCTTATTTGGATAATGACATGTCAAAGTCGAAGATTCATTACATTGCAGTCGCTTTTTTAGTGCTGTTAGTCACTTTTACGACAACAGATGCTGAAGCGCGGTTAATTGAGAATTTGTATTCGGCAGAAGTTGAAGTCGCGG
>NZ_DFTS01000058.1:51245-52275 GCF_002383015.1 Idiomarina sp. UBA4206 | reverse complement strand
TTCGGCAGAAGTTGAAGTCGCGTCACAAAGTTCATCGCACCGACAGCAGGCAATTGGTGAGGCTTTTGATCGAGTCATTATTAAGCTCACCGGGAAATCGGATGCGACAGAGCACGAAGCGATAGAACGAGCCAAGCGAGATGTCAATAATTACCTGGTGCAATATGGTTACAGCGATAACCAAGGGCAACGAACGTTAACAGCCACGTTTGACGGCAGGAAGTTAAGAGCACTTCTTGCCGAGCATCAACTGCCTTACTGGGGGAGTCGCAGACCTCAGTTAATGTTGTGGATTGCGAAAGAAAGTGACAACGGGCAACGCACAATAATTGACAGTAACAGTGAATCTGTTTTTACCCAGCAACTTCGATTTTTTGCAAAACAGTACAGTATTCCGGTGCAGCTTCCGCTAATGGATTTAACCGATAATTTCACCATTAGCGCAATGGATGTCTGGGGGCGCTTTTTAGACCCTGTGAGGACAACGACAGAGCGCTATGGTACGGATGGGTTACTGGTAGCACGTATTGTTCGCCAGGAGAATGAGGAAACACCCTGGAGTTTGAATTGGTTTGTAGAAATTGGTGATGACAGGTTTGCCGGAGAAGTGACGGCAACAAGCGTTGACTGGCTGGCAGAACCTTTAGTAGAACAGTTAATGATGAAGCTGTCAGCTAAATACAGCATGACCGCCGGTGATGAGAACGTACGCAACACACTGACGGTCAAAGTTGAGCAGCTAAACAGTCTGAGCAGTGTTTTAAAACTGGAAAGCTTTTTGAAAAGTATTGTATCGGTTCGGGAGGTTCGCTTATTGAAATACTCTCAGAATATGAGCGAATTCGAGATTGTTGTGAACGGACCGGTCGACCAAATACTGCAGGCTATCAACCTGGATGGGCGTCTTGTTTCTCAGGAAGTTGGTCCTTTTGTCGCTGCAAAACAAACGGAAACCCCCGTTTACCGCTGGGATGAGGGTCGCTGATGCCTCCACAGCAATTGCCGCTGGCTGTTCAGTTACCGGACGATG
>NZ_DFTS01000058.1:47842-51132 GCF_002383015.1 Idiomarina sp. UBA4206 | reverse complement strand
ACTGTTCAGTTACCGGACGATGAGCTTTTTTCCACCTTTCTTGAGGGCAATAACGCGACCTTATTAAGTTGGCTAAAAGCCTTACCCGAAGCTAAACCTCCGTTAAAAAGAAATCAGCAGTTGACCTGGTTGTCGGGAACAAGCGGTGTGGGGAAAAGCCATTTAATGCACAGTGTTATTGCATCGGTTGGGCCTCAGCAGCGTATTGCTTATTTACCATTAAAGGAACTTGTTGAGGTTGATGCAGAAGCGGTGTTGAACGGTATTGATCAAGCTGATCTTATTTGCCTGGATGATATTGACACTGTGACGTTGAAACAGGACTGGTGCTTCGAACTGTTCTCTTTAATTAACCGGGTAACCGATAATGAGTCTACCCGGCTCATTATGACAGCAAAGCAGTCGGCGGCTCAGACCGAGGTCGTATTGCCGGACTTACAGTCGCGTTTTCAATGGGCAACGGGGTTTCAGGTACACCCGTTAAACGATGATGAGAAAAATAACGCTTTAATACTCAGAGCACAATGGCGTGGACTGGAGCTTCCTGCCGATGTGGCGGCTTTTATGACTCAGCGACTGGGGCGTTCTATGCGTGATTTAATGAAAGCCCTGAATGAACTTGATCAAGCTTCTATTACCTATCAGCGACGCTTAACAATTCCTTTTGTTAAGCAGGTTCTGGAAATTTAGTTGTAGTCTTTTAGCTTTTTAAGTCCTAAACCTTCTGCTCGTCCTTGATAACGGGCATAACCGGTTGCCCCGATAAAGGCTCCGGTTGTCAATATGATTTCCAGTATCGACCAAATCCGCTCGTCCGGATGTGTGTAAACAACAGTGAGTCCGTGAAGAAAGTAAAACATTAAAATAAAGTTGGTCCACGCGTGTGTATAGGCTTTGCCTTTAACCAGACCGTAGAGTGGAAACAACAACGGCAGTACCCATAAAACAAGAGCAATATAAACGGGCAGCGTTCCTGGCGCATCGGTTGGCATACCGTGCCATAAAGCCACCAAAACAAGTAATGGCCAGTAGAAAACCTGTGTTAACCAGCGGTAAAAGCGCGGAGATGTCGGCATTTAAAATTCCTATGATGAAAGCTTGCTAGCAAAGTTTGTAACCCGTTTGCCTAGTGCAATAGCACATTGACGTTCGTGCTCAGTCAGCTTGTTACTGTGCTCGTGGTGACTGGCTCCGTATGGTGAGCCACCCGATTGAGTTTGATGCAGGGCAGGCTCCGAATAGGGAATACCAACTAACATCATACCATGGTGAATTAAAGGCAGTGCCAGTGTTAGCAGCGTTGACTCCTGTCCACCATGAAGTGAGCTGGATGAAGTAAATACGGCACCAGGCTTATCGGTCAATGCGCCTTGCAACCATTCACGAGAGGTTCCTTCCCAAAACTTCTGCAGGCTTGATGCCATATGACCAAAGCGGGTAGGGCTTCCCAGAATCAGCGCGTCACAGTTTTCAATATCGCTGTTTTCAACTTCCAGATCTCTGTCGCTGACCGCATTACTGCCGTGCCCAGTGCTACGCAGAACAGCTTCGCCACCTGCGCTGGTTACTCCTTCTGCAATAGCGTCGGCAAGCCTTTGTGTTGCCCCGTTGCGGCTGTAATACAGGATCACGACAGAAGTCATGACAGAATATCCAAAACGGCTTCTGGAGGACGCCCAATAGCGGCTTTGTCCCCGGAAATGACAATAGGGCGCTCAATCAGTTTGGGGTTGTTGATCATAGCGGTAATTAATTCGTCTTCGTCGTTTATGCCGGCTAGCCCCAACTCTTTATAGACAGTCTCTTTTTTTCTCATGAGTTGCTCAGCAGAGAGGCTTAATTTAGCCAGTATGTCTTGTAATTCTGCCGCATTCGGGGGTGTTTTAAGGTACTCGACAATTTCCGGTTCAATATTATTTTTCTGCAGTAGTTCCAAAGTTTGTCTTGATTTTGAACAACGTGGATTATGATAAATTGTTACTTGGCTCATAAGTGTCGTACCTTGTAGTATCTGAATATCCGTTAATAGTAACGTAATTGAGGTAAGGAATGAAACTGAGAACACTAGCCTATGCCGCCACGGTGGTATTGATAACGGCATGCTTACCAAAGCCAGATGTCATTACCGACCAAAATAATGAGTTCAGTTGGTCTCAGCTTGAAGGCAAAACTGTTGTTGTTAACTATTTTGCTGAATGGTGCGCGCCGTGTTTGCGAGAACTTCCGGAACTTAATGAATTTAACAGCCATAAACCCGAAAATGTTGAACTAGTTGGAGTAAGTTTTGACCCGATGTCGAATAACGAACTCGCTGAGCTCAAAAAGCGCCATGGCATTGAGTTTCAACTGGCCTTGATGGACCCTGCACCTGCGTTTCCGTTTCAACGTCCACAAATGTTACCGGCAACCTATGTGATAAAGCCTGATGGCACGGTAAAAGGACCCCTTATGGGCGAGCAGGATCTTGAATCATTGGAAAGTGCCATTAATTCACATTAAGTTTTGTACTTGCTGCTCTAAGTTACGTATTTGATCAATACGTGCGTTAAGTCGTTTGTGAGTAAGGTCACTGTCTGTATGGTTGTGAGCCGTATGCAATTGGTCGATAGCCAGTTTAAAGTTACCTCTTAGCGCGAGTGCCTCAGCGCGAGTTTCATACATAGCAGCACGTTTTCCATTACGCTCATAAACCTGGGTAAGAAGGTCAAGCGCGAGTGGATCATTGGGTTGTTGTAACAGAAAGTCTCGTAGCAGCTTCTCTGCCAGAGAGGTGTCCTGCGCCTTAAGCGCAGCATTGGCAAAATTTAATGTAATAACGGGTTCATTGGGTTGTTGAACATACTTGCCGCGCAACCAATCCAATACCGTTTCATAGTCATCTTTTGCAAGCAAAATATCGGTTTGAACATCGATATAAAAGGGGTTGTTGGGTGCTCGCTCCAGCAAAGGCTGCATCAGCTCAAGGGCAACATCGGTATGACCGTTATCTAAAGCACGTATAGCAAGAGCGTACTGTCCGGCTTGCTGGTTTATCGCGTTACGGCTAGAGCGCATAGATTGAAAGTCGCTTTGGGTGCTGTTGCCAATATATCGAGCCTGAATTCTGGCCTTTGCCAGAGCAAAATCGAGACTTGGCGGGACATCGACACGTTGCATGTTTTCTGCCCGGCTTCGGGTATCTGCAATACGAGACTCGGGAAGGGGGTGCGTCATTAGCATTTCAGGCGGTTTGCTAACGTACCGGTATTTCTCCGCTAGACGCCCAAAAAAGTCAGGGGCGCCTCTTGGGT
>NZ_DFTS01000058.1:32962-47776 GCF_002383015.1 Idiomarina sp. UBA4206 | reverse complement strand
GGGGAGTCAGGGGCGCCTCTTGGGTCAAACCCGGCGGCTAACAAAACTGAAAGGCCAATGCGGTCAGCCTCTTGTTCATACATTCTGGTGTAATTAATTTGAGACTGTCCGGCCATACCTATAGTGGTGTACAGTCCCGCCGCTCCGGCTTCTGGATTCGCCATGCCGACTAAAATTGATCCAATAATGCCAGCTATGGTCATTGGCATGCTGCGTTGCTGCTCCTGCATGCGTCGCACAATATGGCGTTGAGTTATGTGCGCAACCTCGTGCCCCAGCACTGCGGCCAGTTCTGACTCGGTTCTGGCTTCGTCAATTAACCCTGTGTGCACACCAACGTATCCGCCCATAAAAGCGAAGGCATTAATTTCTTTATTGTTAATCCAGAAAAAGTTAAATGGATATCGGACACCACTGGTATTTCTCACCAGGCGCTGCCCTATACTATTTAAATAGCTATCTAACACCGGATCGTGAATGATAGGGGCTTGTGAGCGCACTTGTCGCATATAGAAGTCGCCAACCACACGTTCACGCTCAATACTCATGAAGGCTGCACCAGTGGTGCCTATCTCCGGTAAACGCTTATTATCCTGAACGGCATTACTTGCAGCGCTATAGCTTATTGAAAAAGTGAATAAGCAAGCGATAAAAAAGTGTAATATTTTGGTGGACATCAACGACTCATTGGTTCAATGGAACAGGTTCTATCTAACTATCAGAACAGAATTCTTATCTTTAGTTCCTTTTTACTCTATGGGGTTATGGAAAGATTGCAAGGGCTGATATTATCAAGAGAACTTAAGAATAAGGGACGATGACTATGTGGGAATATATTCAGCAGTGGTATAGACGGAAATTTTCAGACCCTAATGCGGTGACTTTGTTTCTATTACTGGTAGTTACTGTACTTGTCATTGTGCTTTTTGGCAGTTTAATCGTGCCTTTATTAATCGCTATTTCTTTAGCGTACCTGCTAGATTGGCCTGTGATGCGACTCATGCAGTTAGGCTTGTCCCGACTTACAGCGACCATTATTACATTTTCCCTGTTCCTGGCAGTAATGCTCATTGGCTTACTGACGCTGGTGCCAGTTATTTGGCAGCAGAGCACGACCTTAATTCAGGAAATGCCGGATATGGTGACCAACCTACAAATTTGGCTACATAAGTTGCCCGAGATGTTTCCCGGCATAGTTGATGACCACCAAATTAATGAATTCACTCAAGAAATGAAGCGACGGGCGGTTGGTCTGGGCGAGAATCTGCTAACGGTGTCGTTAACTTCTATTGTTAACGTTATGGCTATGCTGGTTTATTTAATTATCGTGCCGTTACTCATTTTCTTTATGCTAAAAGATCGGGATATTTTAATTGCTCACTTTAGTCGGTTGTTGCCTTCAAACAGACAGCTAATTTCGCAGGTGGGGCAGGAAATGAACCTGCAAATTATGAACTACATTCGTGGTAAAGCCATAGAAGTGGTCGTGGTTGCCGTAGTAACCTTTGTTACCTTCAGTCTGTTTGGTTTGCGTTATTCGGCGTTGCTTTCCATTATGGTGGGGCTATCCGTTTTAATTCCTTATATTGGGGCCGCGGTTGCAACGATACCGGTTGTGCTTGTGGCTTTGTTCCAGTTTGGCCCGACAGCCGCATTTGTCTGGGTTACTGTCGCTTATTTAATTATTCAGGCCCTGGATGGCAACCTTTTAGTGCCGCTATTATTCTCTGAAGCTATAAGTCTGAATCCGGTTTATATTATTGCTGCGGTATTAATTTTCGGCGGTATTTGGGGCTTCTGGGGCGTTTTCTTTGCTATTCCGTTGGCGAGTTTGGTTAAAGCCGTCTTAACAGCCTGGGACAGTAATACGGGTGACAATATGGTGGAGGAAACACCGCAATAATGCGGTGTTTCTGGAGTATTAAGCTTGTTTTAGGTGATCCAGTACTACGTCATGGTGCTCTTTTGTTTTAAACTTATTAAATACCTGAGACACGGTTCCGTCTTGTTCAACTAAAAAGCTAATACGGTGGATACCATCGTATTCTTTACCCATAAACTTCTTGAGTCCCCAAACTCCAAAATCTTCAGCAACTTTATGGTCTTCATCGCTTAACAAAGTAAAGTTTAACTCATCACGTTCGGTAAATTTCGCTAAACGTTTAGGCGCATCAGGACTAATGCCAACAGATACAACATTAAACTCTTCAAGCTGCTTACGACTGTCGCGTAAGTTTTGCGCCTGAACGGTACAACCGGGGGTCATGGCTTTAGGGTAAAAATAAACCAGTACACGATGCTCTTTTAATAACTCAGATAAAGTGACGGAGTTTTCATTCGCATCAAGTAAGGTGAAATCCGGTGCTTTATCTCCGGCTTTTAGTGTTTGCATAGCTTTCTCCTGGAACTTCGTTAACAGTACGCTACATGATAACGGACACAAGCAAACTTGGAAAATGCTTAAGTCGCAGAAGTTTATGGAACCTTCTTGGTAACTTATGTTCCTATCACTTGTGTTTCGTTAGGGCTGGCATTACCATTGGAGCCCCAATTTAGGACTTGGAGAATGTATGCTTAAGGGCAGTATTGTCGCTTTAGTTACCCCTTTTACAAAATATGGCAATGTCGATTACAGCGAACTTGAGTTTCTGGTGAATAAACATTGCGAAGCGGGTACGGACGCTATTGTAGCGGTTGGCACGACAGGGGAGTCAACAACCTTAACGCATGAAGAGCATATTGATGTCGTTAATGCGATGGTCGAACTTAGCGCAGGACGTATTGATATTATTGCTGGTAACGGTTCAAACTCGACCAGCGAAGCGGTGCAATTAACTGAAAAAATGACTCAGGCAGGTGTGAGTGGATTTTTAAATGTTACGCCGTACTACAATAAACCTTCTTTAACCGGTCTTATTGCACATTACAAGGCTTGCGCCGACGCCTCTGATAAACCCCAAATCCTATATAATGTTCCGGGCCGTACAAGTCTTGATATGACACCTGACATGGTCGAACAGTTAGCAAAAATTGATAATGTTATTGGTATAAAAGAAGCAACTGGTGACGTAAGTCGTGTACAAGAGCTGAAAAAGCGCTGTGGCGATGACTTTATATTGTTAAGCGGTGATGATCCGACAGCACGCGAATTTATGTTTGCGGGTGGTCATGGCGTTATTAGTGTTACTGCCAATATTGTCCCTGCCAAAATGAAAGAATTGGTTACGGCTGCAGTTTCAGGTGATACCGAGCGGGCTAATCAAATCGATGCTGAGCTGGAACCTTTGCATAATATGTTATTTGTTGAATCCAACCCAATACCTGTTAAATGGTCTTTAGCGTTAATGGGCTGGGTAAGTGCAAACTATCGACTGCCTCTGACTCCTCCGGAAGAACAGAATCAACAATTGATTGAGTCAGTGTTGCAAAAAGCAAATCTATTGAATATTCAGGAGTCTTAATGAAATTGTCTCGCCTTGCGTATATGGGCTTAGCTGCCGCAGTTATCACAGGTTGTTCTTCGGTAGAAAAAGAACGTGCAAGTGGCGGGTTTGAGTATGTGAATATTCAGCCGACTTCAGCACTGGATATTCCGGGGGACCTGGAACAGCCGGAAAAAGGAAGTAAGTATCGAATTCCTGAAACCGATATTGCACAAGCTCCTATTGGCCACCGGGTTAACATTACTGCCCCTCAGCAAGTTCGTCCTCTGGGTTTAGGAAGTCGCGTGTTAGAAACTGAAACAGAAACTCGGGTGTATTTTGACGTTGTCGATGGCATGGGTGATTCAGTTGCTGAATTTGTTCGTCAGGCAGCGCGAGATGTTCTGAAGCGCCGTAACCTTGAATGGCAAGAAGTTAACGAGAACCGTTGGTTAACTGAGCAAATGACCATTCAGCAAACAATTGATGGAGAAGGCGGCTTTCTTGGTTTTGGTGGTGAAAGCGACAGTGAGTTAGAAAGGACATTTCGTTACGAGTTGCTTCAGGAAACAGAGCCTCACAAGCGTACGACAAGTTTGCGGGTAAATGTTAATGACTTCACCCAAGTCGTTGGTGGTGAAGAGAAAGTGGTTGCTCCACTCATTGTTCGAAACCTGGAAACCGATTTATTAAACGCTATTATTTCTGAAGTGAACCGTAAGCAGCAATTGGCTGTTGCCCGTAATAAAGCAGAAGGAATTGATACTCGTTTATCACAAGCGGCTGAAGGTCACTCTATATTTGTGGTTGAAGATAACTTCGATCAAGCATGGCCACTGGTTAACCTCGCTCTGGAAGAAATTGGGTTCGAAGTTGACGACTTAAACCGTGAATCAGGCACTTACTTTGTTGAGTATAGTGAACCGGGTAGTGGCTTCCTGTTTATCGGCGGCGATCACTATGAAAACCTTGGTATAGCTGAAGGTGAGTACGAATTCTGGTTATTGGATGACGGCGAGAATACATCGGTTACGGTTTATAAAGACGATAAACTTGTCTCGGATGAATGGATGAACAAAGTATTTGAAGCCTTTAAAGCAGCTGTTAAACAGCAAAGCAAACTTTAACTTAAGCGCGAGTGGAAAGATTCATGGAAAAACGCAGTGAACTGTATCGGGGTAAAGCAAAGACGGTCTATCATACCGACGATCCTAACCGTCTTATTCTGGAGTTTCGTAATGACACTTCAGCGTTCGACGGCGAAAAGGTCGAACAGCTTGATGATAAAGGAATGGTAAATAACAAATTTAACCACTTTATTATGGCTAAATTAGAAGAAGCCGGTATTCCGACACAGTTGGACGAATGCTTAAACGATACCGATTCGTTGGTGAAAAAACTGGATATGATTCCGGTTGAATGTGTTGTTCGTAACGTCGCTGCTGGCTCTCTGGTTCGCCGTTTAGGTGTTGAAGAGGGTAAAGAACTTAATCCACCAACATTTGAATTCTTTTTGAAAAACGATGCGTTACACGACCCTATGGTTAATGAATATCACATTCAGGCCTTCGGTTGGGCAACGGCAGAGCAAATTGAAAAGATGAAAGAACTGACGTTTAAAGTGAACGACGTACTTAAAGCTTTGTTTGCCGATGCAGGTTTGCTGCTGGTTGATTACAAACTTGAATTTGGCGTGTTTGACGGGCAAATCATGCTGGGTGATGAGTTCACTCCAGACGGTTGTCGCTTGTGGGACGCAGAAACCCGTGAAAAGCTCGACAAAGATCGTTTTCGTCAGGGCTTAGGCGGTGTTGTTGAAGCGTACCGGGAAGTTGCTAAACGTCTGGGCGTGAAGCTGGATTAGTCTTTTTTATCGGGTTCCTGGTCGGAGTCGTCTTCGGTTTTAGACGATTTCGTACCAGGCCATTTAAACTTCGCTGTATATTTTAAGACCATAATATTGCTGATAACGACACCCAGTACTAACAGTATCAGTAACCACACCAAATATTCGTCCATCCGTCATCCTCCGTTATTGTATCGACATACTGTTTTTTAATTTGCTCCAGATTTTCCAATATGATGTGCTTGCCTTCAATAGCAAGCGAATTGATGGTTTCGGCCAGTAACTCCAGGTTCAGCTGCTGGTGGCATTCTTTCGCCACTGGGCGGTAACTTAAATGCCATGGTTCCTGGGCAACGCCTCCCTGATAACGGGCGTACGGAAAAAAGAAGCCGCTTTCGTGAGCATGTTGAGTCAGCCATTGCCAAAGTGTATGACAGGGGCCTTCCGCATCCGTATATTCTGCTGGTACTAAACGTAATTTAAGCTCATTGCTTTGAAATGGGCGAGGGTCATAGATATCGAAGTCACTTCCCCAGTGATGTCGGCTACTGCCAGGTAATGCAGACCAGTGCAAAATAGCGTGCATTTTTTCTGTATCGGTTAAGGTGGAAACATCCAGCGGCTCACCTTGTTTGGACAACAGTGGCAACTTGCCTCGCCATTTTCTATTCCAGATAGAGAGCTGCCTGTCCAGTGAACGGAACCCGCTGGCAATAGCGAGCTCAATTCCATTAGTGGCCGCTGCTTTCTGCATAGCAAGATAAGCTTGTGCGGCATCCGGGTGAAGTTTATGCCCGTCTACCGCAGTTAGATGTGTTTCA
This sequence comes from Idiomarina sp. UBA4206, assembly GCF_002383015.1. NCBI lineage: Bacteria > Pseudomonadati > Pseudomonadota > Gammaproteobacteria > Alteromonadales > Idiomarinaceae > Idiomarina > Idiomarina sp. UBA4206. The sequence continues at coordinate 41,687 of NZ_DFTS01000058.1, read as the reverse complement.
GAGGCGCCCGTAAGCTCGTTGCTACTCAACATAGTAGCTTCTCCATACAGCGATAATACACTTCGCTGAGCTTGTCTAAATCACTGGCTTTAACGCATTCGTTCACTTTATGAATGGTGGCATTGACGGGGCCAAGTTCTATTACCTGAGCTCCGGTAGGCGCAATGAAACGTCCGTCGGAAGTACCACCAGCGGTGGAGAGGGTTGTCGAAAAGCCACACTCATGCTCAATGGCAGACTGAACGGCCTCTACAAGCGCGCCGGAATCTGTTAAAAACGGTGGTCCGTTAAGCTTCCATTGCAGTTTGTATTTTAATGAATGCTTATTGAGAATTGCCTCAACCCGCTGCTTAATTTTGTCCGCGGTCAGTTCAGTTGAGAAGCGAAAGTTGAACTGTGTCTCAATACGTCCTGGTATCACATTTCCTGCGCCGGTTCCGGCCTGAATGTTTGACACCTGAAAGGTTGTTGGCGGAAAGCTGTCGTTGCCTGTGTCCCATTCCTCTTGAATCAAGTCACTGAGTGCGGGGGCAAGGTCGTGCACCGGGTTTTGTGCCAGATGAGGGTAAGCAACGTGGCCTTGTATGCCTAATACCGTTAAGTCACCGGTTAAACTTCCCCTGCGACCATTTTTAACAATGTCTCCCAGAGTTTCGGTACTGGAGGGCTCACCAACAATGCACCAGTCAATTTTTTCGTTACGCTGTTCCAGTGTTTCGATAACCCGCTTGGTTCCGTTAATAAAAGGCCCTTCTTCGTCACTGGTGATCAAAAAACCAATATCAGCATCAACCTCAGGGTAATCCTTTACGAAACGTTCGGTCGCGGTGAGCATAGCCGCTAAACTGCCTTTCATATCGGCTGCACCGCGCCCATAAAGATAGCCATTATGAATCGTTGGCTGGAATGGAGGAAACTGCCAGTCGTTGACATCACCAGGAGGAACCACATCGGTGTGCCCGGCGAAACAAAACAGTTTACGGCCCTGACCACGACGCGCCCATAAATTGGTTGTGTCCTCAAAGATCATGGATTCGAGCTCAAATCCCAACGCTGCGAGCCTTTCACCGATAAGCTGCTGGCAGCCTTCATCTTCTGGTGTAATCGAAGGGCGGGAAATGAGCTCATGAGCAAGCTTTAGTGTCTCTGAACTCATAAGTAGCGTTCGCTCCAGAGTTTTTCATTAAAACCACAATGAATAGCCTGGCCGTACTGAACCAGTGGACGTTTAAACAGAGTTGGTTGCTCGGCAATTAATTCAGCTACCTTAGTTGTATCTTCAAGAGCCTTTTGTTCATCAGAAAGATTACGCCAACTGGTACTGCGTTTGTTCAATAGCGACTCTGCAGGCAGTTGCTGTAACCAAGCGTTTACCGTTTCTTTTTGTAATGGCTGCTGCCGAACGTCAATAAATTCGTAATCGACTTTGTTTTTATCTAACCATTTAAGTGATTTTTTAACGGTGTCGCAGTTTTTTATGCCATAAACGCGCAACATAGGTACAGCTCCTGTCGGTGTTAATAAGTAATAAGTGGACTGTCTTTTGCGGTAACGAGTCCGGATTGCAGCCAGTCAAAGGGTTCAGTTATCTGTTCAGGACTGAGCGAACAAATGAGAACCGCAAGCCGTTGTTGCACAGGCTTTAAACTGCGCAGCAACGATTGGTTAATCTTAACCAGAGGATCGCCGCATTTAACCTGGCTTTGTTCACGGCAAAGTACGGTCAAAGCTGGGTGGGTTCCGAAGGCATCGCCTGAACCTGTGATTAACTGTAGAGAGTAAGTGTCATTCAGACGTAAAGACAAGTAATCGCCACTACTGCTTATCTGGGTCAGTTCGCCATCAGCCGGCGCATACAAGGTACTGCCGGTCATTTCTATGACAACGCCTTTACCGAGTAAACCATGCTGGCATACTGGTGGAGAAGGTTGCGCTGTGATAATGCGTCCGGTTATCGGCGCATAGAGAATGGGAAGCTTACTTGTTGTCACTGCTGACACCATGCTACTGACTAATTCAGATAGTATAGTGGCAAAGCTAAAGGCTGGCTGCAACTGTATCCACATTAACTGTGGATATCTTTGTGCACTACGCGGTTGTAAAGCTGCAAGCACGTGAAAAATAAAGATAATATTGAAAGTGCGAATATCGTACAATAGACAGGTAATCGTTTATAATTACATCAGGTTTGGCAAAGAGGTCATCATGAGTCGTTCATTTTTTGCTGTTTTAAGAGATGGAAAGGTGTATGCCGATAAATGGCCTCATCATTCAGTTGTTGCCGCTATGGCTGAATCGAGAATTATACCGGTGACACGCAAGGCCATTAGCTGGACTCCGGCCATTGCTGTTTTAAATGCAGCATTAACCTGGCAATTTATGCCAGAAGAACAACTGGCTCCGGGATTTATGCTGTCTTTAATTATGCTAAGCCTGCCGTTGCAGGGATTATACTGGCTGGGGTGGCGTTCGAGACAACTACTAAAGCCTTCGTTGCGTCATTGGTATAAAGAGTTAAGAGACAAGCTAAGAAAACAAGGCGTTGAGTGCCATCCACAAGGTAAAAAAGGGCCGGAGTATATGGATCTGGCAATTATTTTGCGCAAAGCGCTGGAAACATTACCGCCGGAAGAACATTAATATCAACCGGCGGCAATGTGTTAATCAGACTGTAAAGGTTGACCAGACAGGCGCGTGATCGGAAGGCTTCTCGATACCCCTGAGTTCGTAGTCTATGCCGCTGTCCTCGCACTTTGTTGCCAATGCTTGTGTGGCGAGAATAAGATCAATCCGCAGTCCGCGGTTATCGTCAAAGCCACGAGAGCGATAATCAAACCAGCTAAACTGGTTATCCACATCTGGGTTTAGTTTGCGGTAGGTGTCTGTAAAGCCCCAGTCCATGAGCTTTTGCATCCACTCACGCTCTTCTGGTAGGAAGCTGCACTTGCCGGTTTTCAACCAACGCTTTTTGTTGTTCTCACCAATGCCGATGTCCAGATCGATGCGGGATATATTCACGTCACCCATAACTATAACGGGCTGCTCAGGAGAAAGGTCGTTATCCAGATAGCTCATTAAGTCCTGATAGAATTTCTCTTTTGCCGGAAATTTGGTTGGGTGATCGCGACTTTCTCCCTGAGGAAAATAACCGTTTAAAATGCGCACATAACTACCGTCGTTAAGTTGATAGTCACCCATAATCATTCGGCGCTGGGCATCTTCGTCGTCAGAAGGAAAGCCAAACTGAGGGTTTTCCAGAGGCTTTTTACTGAGCATTGCTACTCCGTAGTGGCCTTTCTGCCCATGGAAAATGACGTGATAACCCATTGCCTCTACGTCTTTTAACGGAAACTGGTCATCGTGGACTTTAGTTTCCTGAAGGCCGATGACATCAGGTTGATGTTTATCGATTAACGCTTGCAGCTGGTGCAGACGTGCGCGTATACCATTGATATTAAATGAGATGATTTTCATTGAACGTCCTATAAATAAGCCTCTTTATTGTCGTAGGATAACACAGCAAAAGGCAAACTTGGGATGCGAACGCTCGAGAAAATTCGTATACTCGGGCGACGATTTTGAGAGGGGTATTAGCATGCAGAATGTGCTAAATAATCTGGGCTTAATGATTCGCCCGCATTTTTACGAGTTAGCCATGATGATTATTGCCACATTACTGGTCATCTATGGTGCCGAAGTTAACCGTATGGTGAAAAGGCAAGTGGGCCACTGGCACTTTGTGTTCCGTACAATGGCCTTTATTCTTGTTTGTGCTTTTGGGTATGGTTGGTTAACCGTTTGGTTCACACCGGTTTTAGCCGGATGGTTAAGTCTTATTCCGCTTCATTTGCTGGCGGTTAGCACTATTGGAATATTATTCTTGCTGGGGTTCCTCGCAGAAAGAAAACGACAACTATAAGCCTGGGAAGGTGGTATGACAGATTGGATTGACATAAAGGCTGGAGCCTCGGCTTATCAGCATATACAGGAGCAGGGGCTTACAGCCGACGATGTCGGTTTGTTATTAGGGGCTTCCGGCGGACCTAAGTGGTTTGTGCTTCAGGGGCTGGACCGGTGGATGTTTGGCGAATTTTTTAAAGATAAAAAAGAGCCTCTTAATACCTTAGGGACTTCTGCCGGTGCATGGCGTTTCGCGGCGCTTGGGCAGCAGGACCCAGTAGCAGCCAGTGACTTATTCTGTCGTTTATACAGAACCCAGACTTACAGCGCGAAACCTGACAGGGATGAGATAACCAGCGAAGCTAAAGCTTTATTGGCCAAGTATGTTCCCGAGCAGGCAGTAACTGAAATTTTAGGTCAGTCGGCCGTACGGCATCATTTCATTGTAGCTCGATGCCGGGGGTGGACAGCCGCTGAAACAAAGAAACAAATGCTGGGTTTGTTAAGCTCTGCTTTTGCTAATGGCTTAAATCGTCGGTGGTTAGGGCGGTTTTACGAGCGAGTTATTTTTCATCACCCGCAGTCGGATCTTAGCTTTTCGCGAGGTTGGCGCGACTTGCCGACACACCACGTTGAGCTTACCCATGAAAATTTTCAGTCGGCTCTGTTAGCGACAGGTTCAATTCCTCTGGTGTTGGACGGTGTTACCGACATTCCGGGAGCGCCAACAGGAACATACCGTGACGGCGGGATAACTGACTACCATTTCGATTTAGACTTGTCAGAAGTTAATGGTCTGGTGCTTTATCCTCACTTCCACCGCGAAGCAATTCCGGGTTGGTTCGATAAACGTCTGAGTTGGCGGCGGACTACCGGGAAAAAATGGCCTAACGTAGTATTTGTTACACCATCGGAAGACTTCATTCAGTCTTTACCTTACGGCAAAATTCCAGACAGAACAGATTTTGCGAGTCTGGATGCAGCGACTCGTATCGATTACTGGGAAAAATCGGTTGATGCAGGCAAACGCATGGCGGATCAGCTTCAGGACTGGGTAGCCAGTGGCAAGCTTCGTGAAAAAACTAAGCTGTGGCATCCTTAAGCTACAGACCATGGACGTCGAAGCTGGCCTCACAAATTTGCTCAAAGCGCTCGGCAGCCAATTGACGGGCGCTGTTTAATTCTCTAGCGGTCAGTTTATGGAGCAAATCATTAATAATTTGCTCCGCCCCAACCTCTCCGGCTCTATCAGCGAGGGTTAGCCAGCAGCAGGCGTGAAAGACACTTTCAGGTAAGTCTTTGCCTTGCAAAAACATTTGTCCTAAATATAACATCGCTTTGCTGTGACCAAAAAGTGCCGCTCTACGGAAATGCTTCGCAGCTTCAAAACCGTTTCCGGCCTTCAATAAATCAGCCGCTCTTACGTAGTGATGTTTAGCAAAACGCTGCCAGTATTCGGGGCCGCGGATGGTAGGCTGTTGTCTGGCAGGTAAACGAGTCTTAGCCAACTCTATGAGTTGATCAACCTGCTTTAGTAGCGCTGTTTGCCATTCATTGACGTTTGCCTGGGTCATCCGGGTATCGTTGTTTTTATGTTATTGTTTTTGCCAGTGTACACCAAGTTGCTAGTGCGGCAAACTGGTCGAAGTAAAGCCTCTAAAGAGAGTCTAAGTTGATGACAACACCTGTAACTAATGAAAATTTAGCGGCCCTGCTGAATGTGGGCAGCCGCTTAAGCCTGTTTGTATGGGAGGACTCTCCTGGCTGGCCGGTTCTTTTTGTGTCTGACAACATTGAAAGTCTGCTTGGCTATAAGAAGGAAAGATTAGAAAAACGAGAAATAGAATATCGTGATCTGATTCATCAGGATGACCTTCCACGCGTTATGGATGAGGTGGAAGTCCTTTTAGGGAAAGAATCCGGTGGCTCAATAACGCATCAGGATTACCGGGTAAAGCATGTTAACGGGCAAGATGTCTGGGTGTCCGATACCACAGTGGTAATGCAGCATGAAGATGGCACTAACCATCTGTATGGTTATTTAATCGATATTACTGAGCGTAAACAGTTGCAAATAGCCTTGGAAATGGAACGTAACCGGTTACAACTCATTTTAGACGCAACGCGGCTGGGCACCTGGGAATGGAATCCGCAAACGGGAGTCACAATTTTTAATAAGCGCTGGGCCAATATGTTTGGTTGGGAGGTGAACGAACTGGAGGCAAATGTAGAAAGCTGGTCAAGTCGTTTGCATCCGGAAGATTACGACGGCGCTTGGCGAGCCATTAAAGACCACCTGGACGGTATTACCCCCTTTTACGAGAGTACGCATCGGATAAGACATAGAGAAGGGCATTGGGTTTATGTTCTGGATCGGGGAAAGATTATAGAGCGCGATAGTGAAGGCCGGGCGATTCGTTACACGGGTACCGTTACCGACGTGACTGAACAGAAAAAAGCGGAACTCGATGCCCGCAGGGCGGCACATGCGAAAAATGTATTCCTGGCCAATATGTCTCATGAAATTAGAACTCCACTGCATGGCATACTGGGTATAGCTTCAGTGTTAGAATCGACGAACCTCAACTCTCACCAACAGCAGTTGCTTGCCACTATTAAGAACAGCGGTGACTACTTGTTGACCACACTGAACGACGTACTTGATTTAACCCGGGCAGAAGAGGGGCAGCTGAAGGTGACTTTAGGAGTGCACTCTCCAGTCAGGGTATTACACCATGTTATTCGTTTGTTTGAGCAACCGATAAAGGACAAAGAGTTAGACTTTATTGTGGATATTAGCGAAGACATTCCGGAAAGCGTGTTGATGGATCAGGCTCGGGTGGCGCAGGTTGTCAGTAACCTGGTCAGTAACGCATTAAAGTTCACTACAAATGGCTCCATTTCTGTCAGCGCAAGCTGGCAAGGCTACGAAAACAAGAAAAACGAAGGGGAACTGGTTGTAAAAGTCCAGGATACAGGGAAGGGGATCCATGATACCCAGCGGATATGGCAACTGTTTGAGCAAGAGCAGGATGGCTTTAACCGGCCGGAAGGTGGAAGTGGACTTGGACTGGCTATTGTTCGCAATATTGTACAATTATTGAGCGGTACCATTCAGGTTGATAGCAAACCTGATCACGGTTCTTGTTTCACCCTTTGTCTGCCCATGACGGTTCAGATCGCAGGAGCGAATGAACCAAAGACTGAGAAGATGCCACCTTTACCCAAAGTGCAAGTTTTGGTTGTCGATGATAATAAAATAAATCAGCTGATAATAAAGGAGATGCTGTTGTCTCTGAATCAGAATGTTGAGCTGGTGAGCGACGCACAAAATGCGCTGAAGATGATGCAGGCAAGAAACTACGATGTATTGTTTATGGACCTTCATATGCCGCATATGGACGGTATGGAAGCAACTCGGATGCTGCGCGAAATGGACATCCATCAGCCCTATGTTATTGCTTTAACTGCCGATGCTTACCCTGAGACCCGGACTCAGGCGTTGCGTGCCGGAATGAATGATTATGTCACCAAACCATTTGTTAAGGCAGATATTGCAAAGGTTCTTCAAAGATTTACTGAGCTGCAGAGCAGAAAAGCTCGCTGATTGGCACAACCCTTGATGCCTGTTGTACCATAGGCGCAGTTTTCACTGAATTAAGGGATCCAAGAATGGAGTTTAGTAGCAGTTCTCAGTATGTCGTTTCGCAGGAACTGGCAACAGCCGTCAATGCCGCGGTGACGTTAGAAAAGCCGTTATTATTAAAAGGTGAGCCTGGCACCGGGAAGACGCGCCTGGCTGAAGAGTTAGCGAGCGCGTTAGATACCGAGCTGCTGCAATGGTCTATTAAATCAACCACAAAAGCACAGCAAGGCTTGTATGAATACGACGCTGTATCGCGGTTACGTGATAGCCAGCTGGGTAGCGATAAAGTCCACGATATCAGTAATTATATTCGTCCTGGTAAGCTTTGGCAGGCATTTACAGCAGAAAAGCGTCCGGTTCTGCTTATTGATGAAATTGATAAAGCCGATGTTGAGTTTCCTAATGACTTACTGCACGAACTGGATCAAATGGCCTTTCATGTTTACGAAACAGGTGAACAGATAAAAGCGCAGCAACGTCCTATTGTGCTTATAACATCGAATAATGAAAAAGCCCTGCCGGATGCGTTTTTACGTCGGTGCTTTTTTCATTACATTCAGTTTCCTGACAGTGACACGTTAAAAGCCATTGTTGATGTTCACTTTCCGAACTTGCATAAGAATTTACTTGATACTGCATTGGCACTTTTCTTTGAGTTAAGAGACGTTCCCGGATTGAAAAAGAAGCCCTCAACGTCGGAACTGCTGGATTGGCTGCGACTTTTGCTTGTGGAAGATATTGACGCGAATTCACTACGAAAAAGCCGTGAGCAAGGCGGTTTATTGCCTCTGTCAGGCGCTTTACTCAAGCATGAACAGGATGTCGAGCGCTTAGCTGAATACGCTCGCATCCAACGGCGCTAAACCGCGTTATGTTTATTGATTTTTTTCAAACTCTGCGTCGGCATGGGCTTAAAACCAGCATTACCGAATGGCTGGATTTGCTCAGCGCAATGAAGGCTAACCTGGCTTTTGCTGACGTCGAGCAGTTTTATTATTTGTCCCGGCTTATTCTGGTCAAGGATGAGTCTCATTATGACAAATTTGATCGTGCGTTCAGCGAGTATGTGGATAAGGTCGCTAAGGTCGATGTGACCGATAAGATACCTAAGGACTGGCTGGAAAACGCACTGAAACGAAACTTAAGCGAAGAAGAAAGGAAAAAGGTACAGCAACTCGG
>NZ_DFTS01000058.1:26547-32926 GCF_002383015.1 Idiomarina sp. UBA4206 | reverse complement strand
CAGCAACTCGGTAGTCTGGATGAGTTAATGAAAACCTTTCACGAACGCTTAAAGGAACAACAGAAGCGTCACCAGGGAGGCTCGAAATGGATTGGTACCGGAGGAACATCGCCCTTTGGAGCTTATGGTTACCATCCCGGAGGTATTCGAATAGGCCAGGATGGCAATCGTAATCGAAGTGCGGCCAAAGTGTGGGATAAACGCGAGTTTCGTGACCTTGATGATAACGCCAGACTGGAGCAACGCGGCTTTCAGATGGCTCTTAGAAAGCTAAGACAATTTGCGCGCACTGGTGCCGCTAGCGAACTTGACTTAAAAAGCACCATTGAAGCTACGTCAAAAAAAGGTGGTTTACTTGATCTGAAGTGGCAGTCTGAGCGACATAATGCGGTTAAAATTATTTTGTTGCTGGATGTTGGTGGGTCAATGGATGATTATGTTTATCAATGTGAGCAATTGTTCACGGCGTTAAAAAATGAGTTTAAGCATTTGGAGTTGTTTTATTTTCATAACTGCGTTTATGAAGGTGTCTGGCGCGATAACTCCAGACGTCGGCAGGAGCAAATTCCGACGGAGCAGTTAATTCAGACATATGGTGAGGATTACAAATTGCTATTTGTCGGTGATGCAACCATGGGGCCGTATGAAATTGCCTACCCCGGAGGCAGTGTTGAACATTGGAATGAAGAGCCCGGCGAAGCCTGGATGAACCGTTTAACTCAGCACTTCGAAAAAGTGGCCTGGCTTAACCCTCAACCTGAAGAACATTGGCGGTATTACATGTCGGTGCGCATGATAAATGATTTAGTCGGAGGCAGAATGTACCCGCTGACTCTTGACGGTCTGGAACGGGCAATAAGTGGCATAAAATGACTCCTTTACTTGCGGCCTCTGCCGATAATAAGTTTCAGTTTTTAAGCGATGCTCATCGTTCGCTTATTGCCAGAGTCCGTTTAATACGTGAGGCAAAATACCATATTGCTTTGCAATACTATTTGTGGCGCCCGGATAGTAGCGGTTTGACGTTGTTAAAAGAGTTGTTAGATGCCGCCGAGAGGGTGTGCGCATTGATTTGTTGTTGGATGATTTACACAGCAAACCGTTAGAGCCGCTATTACGAGACTTATCCTCCCGAACCAATTTTAATATTAAATTGTTTAACCCTTTTACGCATCGTCGTTGGCGCTGGCTTAACTGGCTTACCGACTTTAAGCGAATGAATCGACGGATGCACAATAAAGCCTTACTGGTCGATGGAAAAGTTGGCATTGTAGGTGGCCGCAACGTTGGTAATGAGTATTTTGGTACTCATGCCGGTCAACTCTTTTCCGATCTTGATGTTATTGCCAAAGGTGAGGTTGTTAATAAGCTTCTTGAGGACTGGCAACACTACTGGAATTGTCTTTTGTCGGTGCCGGTCAGTTCAATAAAGTCGGGCAACCAGAAACGACTATTCGAGGATATTTGGTCCAGATTCCAAAAGCATCCTGAACTGCAGGATTTAAAGCAGTTTGTTCTGTCGGACGAACATTTGAATAATTTTCCGGACAAAGACTCCGAGCGTTGGTATGAAGCGCCTGCCATTGTGGTCAGTGATGACCCTTTAAAGGCTCAGTTAAATAGCAAGCCGCAACGGCTAGTTACGCAACAACTAGCAAAGACATTAGGCTCGGCGCAGCATTCAATTGTGATGGTTTCTCCTTACTTTGTTCCGACACCCGCTGGTGTTAAAGAACTCGAGAATTTGTCGGAGCAGGGGGTTAAGGTTCGGGTCCTGACTAATTCGTTAGCAGTAACCGATGTGCCGGCAGTACATGCTGGTTACCAGCGTCATCGCCGACGCTTATTGCTGTCAGGGGTACAGCTATTTGAGTTGCGCCGAACAGAAGAGAAGCGTCTGCGTAAAGATGTCAGGCCATATTTTAGACGCTCTGCCTCAAGCCTGCATGCGAAAACAGTCACCGTTGACGCTAAGAGAGTGTTTGTCGGTTCGTTCAATTTTGATCCGAGATCAGCTCAGATCAATACAGAGTCAGGCTTGTTAATAGAGTCGGTAGAGATGGCAGAACGAATTAACGCAATGTTTGAGCATGAATTACCGCTGCGCACTTACGAAGCGAGGCTTAATCGTTTTTATAAGCTGTATTGGCTGGATAAAAGTAAAATACCGGCGCTGAGGCTTTATAAAGAGCCGGGGGCCGGTATTTGGCGGCGCTTGGCGGTTTGGTTAACCGCCCGTTTGCCGGTTGATCACTTGCTTTAAACTACGGTTGCTGAGCAACCCAACGTTTCACCTTGCGCTCCAGTACGGTCAGTGGAACAGCACCGTCCTCAAGAACCACACGGTGGAAAGCTTTGATATCAAAGTTATTACCCAGCTTTCTCTCAGCATCGCGGCGCAGCTCGCTAATTTTTAGCTGACCAATTTTGTAGGCCAGAGCCTGACCGGGTAACGCCATAAAGCGCTCTGCCTCTGATACCGCACGAGCTTCTGCAACCGGGGCGTTGTCATACATGTAGTCTAGTACTTGTTGACGACTCCAGCCTTTAGCGTGAATTCCTGTATCAACGACCAAGCGTATAGAGCGCCACAACTCTGCAGCCAGCTGTCCGAAACGCTGGTAAGGGTCATCGTAGAGCCCCATATCGTAGCCTAGCGCCTCTGAGTATAACCCCCAGCCTTCAGTGTAGGCCGTTTCCCGGCCAAACTTCCGGAACCGGGGTAAGTCTTCCAATTCTTGCTGGATGGATATCTGGAAATGATGACCCGGTGCTGCCTCGTGCAGGAATAGCGCCGTTTTTGCCCAACTGGGGCGCGATGGTAAGTCGTAAGTGTTCAGGTAGAAAATTGCGGGTCGCGAGTTATCAGTAGGTGCGGCCTGGTAAGAACCTGAACTTGCCGACTGCTCACGAAATTCCTCAACTTTACGCACTTCGTACTCAGCCTGAGGAAAGATATCGAACAGCTCGCCAACGACTTCATCAACAGTACCTCGCAAGGACCGGTAGTCTTCGACCATTTCGTCTCTGTTATCGTAAATGAATTGTTCGTCGTTCGTCATGAAGTCAAAAAAGGCCTGTAAGTCGCCTTCAAAGTTGGTTTCCTCCATGATTTCGCGCATTTCACCGTGAATACGGGCAACTTCATCTAAACCAATATTGTGAATACGATCAGCGCTTAACTCAGTTGAAGTGTTAGCCTTAATTTTATACTTGTACCACTCAGTACCGCCGGGCAACTGACCCAAGCCGAAACTGTCTGTACGAGTCTCCGGTAAATACTCATTACTGAGGTAATCACTGAGTTTTTGATAAGCAGGCATGACGGTATTGGCGATAACATCGCGGTATTCTTCACGAATTGCTTTGGCGTCTGTATTTGCGATGTCCTCAGGTAAATCTTTTACCGGACGCCAAAAGATGCTTTGCGTAACGTCTTCGGTAATTTGTGCATCAATTTGGGGAATGGCTTTCTCAATTAAAACGCGCGGCTGAACAATGTCTTGTTTAACGCCAACTTTCATGTTCTCAATAGCTTGCTGGAAAAGTCGGGGGATTTGTTTCATGCGACTGGCCCATGCACGGTAGTCTTCTACTGTATTGAATGGTTGAGCCGATGTGCCAGAGCCCAGCATTGCCAGACGACCGGCGATATTATAAAACTGGTTGATAGGTAACAAATGCTCAGGATATTGCGCGCCCTCAATGGCCAGTTCCCTGTTTCGCTTGAAGATTTCATAACTGATCCGCTCTGAGCGGGGGAGCTGCTCGGCATTGATGCCTTTAATTTTCTCTAAGTAGCTTTTTTCTAAAGCGAGTAATTCTTCAAGATGCTCTTTTGAATAGAAGTTCGGCAATTCATCATTATATTGATTGTCACCAATATAAGTCGCTAATAACGGGTTTAGTTTCAGTTGTTCGTCAAAGTAATTTTTATAGATCTCTTGCAGTTCTTCGGTTTGAGACGTTTGTTTAACTGAGCTTGTTTGACTGTCTGATGCTGTTTCTGTTTGCTGTGGCTGGCCACAACCAGCTAACAATAGTGATAGTGAAATAGCGAGAGTGGTTTTGTTCATCATTTTAAGTACCTGCTTGCAGTTATAAACGGTTCAAAGGGACTTTTAGGTAAACAGTACCATTGCTTTCTGCCGGGGGCATTTGACCCGCACGAATATTAACTTGAATGGAAGGAATGATAAGTCGTGGCATATCCAGTGTTGCATCGCGCTCTTCTCTCCATTTTACAAACTGTTCTTCGCTGGCTTGTCCGCCGACATGGATGTTGTTTTGTTTTTGTTCTTGTATCGTGGTTTTACATTGATGCTCGCGCCCCTCGGGAGGGTAGTCGTGGCAAATGTAAACGTCCGTTGTACCGTCCAGTTGGAAAAGCTTTTGAATAGATTGATACAAAGTATTGGCACTGCCTCCGGGGAAGTCACAGCGAGCGGTTCCTACGTCCGGGTTAAATAATGTATCACCCACAAAGACTTTGTTTTCATTCACAACGTAAGCAATATCAGCAGGTGTGTGGCCTGGTGTATGTATTACACGGAAACTCATTGACCCTACCTGAAAGGTCTCTCCGTCACTCAACAGTTTATCGAAGTGCTCCCCATTAGGCAGAAACTCTTTTTCAAGATTATAGACCTGCTTAAATATTTTTTGCACATCCGTAATATGTTCGCCGATGGCAATAGGTGCATTGAGTTGCTTTTTTAAAAAAGGAGCGGCACTTAAGTGGTCAGCGTGCGCATGCGTTTCCAGTATCCAGGCAACATTTAGACTGTTTGTGTGAATAAAGTCTAAAATGCGTTGTGCGCCGTTAGTACAAGTTTTACCCGAGGGGTAATCAAAGTCGAGCACGGGGTCGATAATAACGGCATCTTTTTCATCCGAATCAAAGACAACGTAACTGAAGGTTTCGCTGTCGTTATCAAGAAAAGCTTCAACGTTTATTGAGTTATGCTTGTTCATGGTTTTGACTCCATTCGGTTGCGACCGGCACTTTTTGCCTGATAAAGAGCCTGATCAGCTGCAACGAGTAAACCAGCATGATCAGCATAGTGAAAACTACTGGCAACACCAATACTAACGGTAATCTTCATGTCTTCAACAAGATCGTCGAATGGTGTTGCAGCTATTCGCTCACGCATTCGTTCACTGGCTTCCTTAGCGACTTCAAGCTCTGAGTTCGTAATTAATACGGCAAACTCTTCACCGCCCCAACGAGCGACATAATCAATGTCTCTGATTTCATCGCGCAGGACCTCCGCGATTCTTACCAGTACCTTATCGCCGACAGTATGTAAGTAATGGTCGTTGACATCCTTAAAGTAGTCGACATCAAGGATAGCTAAACTTAAATAGGTTCCGTCGCGTCTGCAGCGACTCAGCTCATGTTGCAGGCGTTCATCAAAGGCGCGCCGGTTTCCAAGATTCGTTAATGGATCCTGCCGTGCCATGGTCTCTAAGTCAGCTGTTTTCTCTTTAACCATTTTTTCCAGTCGCAGCCGTGTCTGGTTATGCTGGTTAAGGCGTGCTTTTACGCCAACCAATGCTAAAAGCGCAACAGCTAAAGAGGCAACAATCCAAAACCATGCCTGCATCCAGATATGAGCCGACTGCCGGAAAGCAAAATAGTCGGGTTGACTCCATTGGCCACCGGGATACCTGGCCCGAACCTGAAAGATATAATCGTTGGCCGGCAAGGTCGTGTACTCTGCAGAGTTAAGAGAGTTTTTATTCACCCAATTTTCGTCAAAGCCAACCAGGCGAACCTGATAGTCAATTTGCTCCGCCATAAGATAACCAGGAGCAACAAACTCGAACACGATTCGGTCCGTCTCAGCACTCAGTTTCTCTCCGAAGATGACTGTTTTGCCATCGGCTTTTACTGACTCAATATTTACCTCCGGAGGAAGGTTGCCAATTTCCGTAATCGTTTTCGGATTAACCTCTGAAACACCATTACTGGTTGCTAGCCAAATACTGCCATCGCGAGCCTGGAGCATGGAAGGACCGCCGCTGTTTATTTGGGCGCTCTCAAGTCCATCTACTTCGCTAAAGCGTTCAACATTGAGCTTATTGGCCTGCCCATTTAACGCTTTGGTAAAGGAGTCATGTTCAATCATTACTGGGCCGCGGTTTGAGCCGAGCCAGAGATTGCCATTACCGTCGAAAGCGACGGACATAAAGTTATCAAAGGGCAAGCCTTGATCACGGTTAAAAATTTGCCAACTGTTCTTCTTCATATCATGAACGACGAGTCCTCGATCAGTTGCCATCCATAGGTATCCAGAATGTTCGGTAATATGAAAAGCCAATTCGGCATTGTTCAGTTCGGTTAAGTCAACGGGAGTGATTTGGTAATCGAATGCAT
>NZ_DFTS01000058.1:14475-26508 GCF_002383015.1 Idiomarina sp. UBA4206 | reverse complement strand
GCACGATATTAATACTAACCACACCACGCGCTGAGCCGGCCCAAAGCGTGCCCGTTTTATCGAGATGTAACGAGGTTGTATAATTATTGGTTAAACCATCTTCCTGAGAAATATGTTGGGATACCCATTGCCCTTGGGAGTTTTGGTACAAATGTGTAATTCCCAAAGGTGTAGCCAGGAATTTCCCCAGTTTAGGATCAAGCTCAATTTGACGAATTTCGTCCGCTTTTAACAGGTTATTCGTGTCAAAGTGCCGGACGATTCTCTCACCGTCCCAAATATAAAGGCCGTCAGTGTATGTTCCGATGTGGAGCTGTTGTTTATCATCATAAGCCAGTGATAATACGGACTGCTCGTTTAGTGAGGTGTCAGGAGCCAGGGCAGAAATTCCCGTTTCGTCTACAATTGAAACACCATTGCTGGAGCCAACGATGACTTCACTCTTGTCATTTTCTGCTAAGGCTCGGATATAGTTACCTGTAAGCCCGTCCTTTTTTGTATAAGTTGAAAAAAGAGCATCTCTGAACTGGACCAGTCCACCGTGCGTTGAAACCCAAAAACTGCCTTCTCTGTCCTGAATAATATCCAGTACATGATTGTTAGGCAGACCTTCGCTGGTATCGAAACTTTCTATACCGTACTTATCACTAATGCGAATGAGGCCGTCGCGATAAGTCCCCAGCCAAAGTTGTTTGTCATGGGACTGAAACAGGGTGCTGATTCTTCTGTCAATTTCGGGTAGTGCTCGCCCAAACTCGGTATTTGCCTTTTGCTGATACAACCCATTTTCCGTGCCTACCAGTAAAGTACCGTCTTGCAGTTCAAGTAGGGCGGTGACTAACCGCTCCGGAATGGCAGTAATAGTTTCAAAGCGAGCCTGACCAACTTTTTTTACCTGAAGCCCTTTATTGGTGGCTGCCCACAAGTTGCCCTGGCTGTCGACCAGCGACTCATAGACAAACATGGAATTCAGACCATGCTTAGTCGTAAATTGTGCGGTGCGTTGATTGTTTTTATAAACGAGCAAGCCAAGCTCTGAAGTTGAGACCCAAAGGTTGCAGTTATCATCAGTAAATAAGTGGTTTACAAAAGGTGGAGTGGATTCAAGTGCTTCCCAGTGTCCATCATAGAAACGAGCAATTCCGCCCCGGCTACCGGCCACATAAATGCTGCTATCGCAATGGCTGTAGGCTGCGGTATACATGCCTATATCAGGTAAACCGGTTTCTCGTAAATTATCGTAGATATCGAAACGACGACCATTAAAGCGGGCAGGCCCTTGCCAGGTTGCTAACCAAAGGTAGCCTTTATTATCCTGAATGAGTTCATTAACCGAGTTGTGGGGTAATCCATCACGCGTTTCCCAGTGTCGAATTAAATAATCGGTTAGTGGGCTTTGCTCATTATTAGTGCCGCCTGAATTAACCGCAGCGGTTATCCCGGGTGAATTAAGGCAAAAGAATGCAGTCAGCAACAAAGACAGTGTGTACTTCATAAGTCATCTATTTTTTAAACAGTATTATTGGATGGTATGTTGTCGCCGAGTGGGTTGCAATAACTCTAGAGTCTACAATCTAAAAAATCAGTTAATGAGTACATTAGTGAGAGACAATAATTCAAAGGAGCGATAAATGACGAAAGCCTATGCAGCACAATCAGAAAATTCTAAGTTGGCACCTCATGCTATAGAACGTCGTGAGTTACGTAACGACGATGTTGCTATCGACATAACCTATTGTGGCGTTTGCCATACTGACATTCACTATGCAGAGAATGACTGGGGAGGCACCATATACCCGGTTGTGCCCGGCCATGAGATAATCGGTAAAGTCACGGCAGTAGGCGATAATGTTAAGAACTTCAATGTGGGAGACACAGTTGGTGTTGGCTGTATGGTTGACTCGTGTCGCGAGTGCTCTTCTTGTGAAAAAGGTCTGGAGCAATATTGCCTTAATGGGATGGTACCAACCTACAACGGAGAAGATTTACACGATAAAAGCATTACTTATGGTGGTTACTCCGAGAAGATAGTCGTCAGTGATCGCTTCGTGGTTAGGGTGTCAGAGAAATTGGATCCGGCAAAAGCAGCGCCACTCCTGTGTGCCGGTATTACAACCTATTCACCATTGCGCCACTTTGGTGTGCAAAAAGGGCACAAGGTAGGTGTCATCGGCATGGGTGGCCTGGGACATATGGGCGTTAAATTTGCTAAAGCCATGGGAGCTGAAGTCACTATTTTTACGCGCTCAGAAAGCAAAGTGTCCGAAGCTAAAAAGCAAGGCGCAGATCATGTGATTATCTCAACTGATGATAAACAAATGGAAGCGGCAGCAGAGACCTTCGATTTTTTACTGGATACCGTGCCGGTACAGCATGATCTCAATCCGTACATTAACTGTTTGAAAGTCGATGGTACGCACATTCTAGTGGGTCTGTTAGAGCCGGTTGACCCTGCATTACAAGCCGGAGCGCTGGTGATGAAACGCCGGGTACTTGCTGGCTCCTTAATTGGTGGCATTCCTGAAACACAGGAAATGCTCGACTTCTGTGCCGAACACTCTATTCATTGCGATGTTGAAATGCTGGATATCCAGAACATCAACGATGCCTTTGTACGGATGAAAAAAGGTGATGTGAAGTATCGATTTGTAATTGATATGGACTCGCTAAAGCAGTCTTAGTGAGTAAATAAATTGACCACGCTTTGTCGGGCGTGGTCTAATTTGCACAAAGAAGAGGTGCGTACACCAGGAACTTTCGAACTTAGGTTGCCAAAGCCGGATTTGAGTCGAAGGGGAGGGGTATTACGCCGAGGTAGCATAGTCATTTGGCGGCAATGTTGCCGGTTGCAGGGTTTGAACACCCACAACTGTCACCTTCAGGGTGGAGAGCTTCTGGTGTTTGCATTTGCCTATTGGCTATTAAGTTAATCTCGCCACTTACTCTGCAAAACCTGAGTTCTCCGAACACTTATGTTGTTATGTTCAGGAGAAAACTGTGTCTTTTACTGTTGCTAAGTTCGGAGGTACGAGCGTTGCCGATTATCCTTCAATGCTACGCTGTGCCCAAATTGTTAAGAATAACCCCTCTATTCGTCTGGTCGTTGTTAGTGCCTGCGCCGGAGTCACGAATCGGCTGGCAGAAATAGCTGATAAACAGGGTAAGCAAACAGAATCTCTGCGAAATGAAATTTATACTATTCATGCCTCTATTCAGCAAAAACTGAAGAGCTCCGGTGCTCTGGAACTATCCTTGTCTCAGTTACATGATGAACTGGAGTCTCACTGTCAAAAAGCAATAGCAAACTGGGCCGCCTGGCGGGATGAGTTATTAAGCTTTGGTGAGCGTTGCTCGAGTCTTTTGTTTTCTTGCGTTCTAAATGAACAAGGCTTGTTATCGGATACGTTGGATGCGCGGCAACTGCTGAAAACAAACAGCGCTTTTGGCCGGGCGCAACCGGATGAAGTTTCAACTAAGTCACATTGTCTTGAGCAGAAGCAGAAGTTGGACTCCGGGTGTGTGTGGGTAACTCAGGGGTTTATTGGCTCAGATGATAAAACTCAGACAACGACTTTAGGTCGCGGGGGAAGCGACTATAGTGCCGCCTTGCTAGCAGCAGGTTTTAACGCAACGGATTTACAAATTTGGACGGACGTTGCGGGAATTTACACAACAGACCCAAGAATCTGTTCCAGCGCCCGGGCTATAGCCGAAATGAGTTTCTCAGAAGCGGCAGAGTTAGCAACTTTTGGAGCTAAGATTCTGCACCCATCCAGTCTGGCACCAGCTATAAAAAACTCAATTCGGGTTTTCATTGGCAGTAGTCAGAATGCAGCCGCCGGTGGTACGTATATATCCGCAAATCCTACAACACGGCCTGACGTACGAGCGGTTGCACTTCGCCGGAATCAGACTTTAGTAACCGTTCATAGTTTGAGCATGTTGCATGCGAGCGGTTTCCTGGCGCGACTTTTTGAAATATTGGCGCGCTATAATGTCAGTGTGGATTTGGTCACAACCTCAGAAGTGAGCATTGCGCTGACTTTGGATGAAGGCGGAAGCATTGCAAATGGACAAGCGTTATTACCGGCTGCTGCTTTAGAGGAGCTTGAGCAGTTTTGCCGCGTAGAAATTGAAACGGGGTTATCGCTGGTGGCTATTATTGGAAACGGCATTGGACGAGATGCTCATATAAGCCAACTCACTTTTAATACAGTGAATGACTATGCTGTGCGTTTAATTTGCCAGGGAGCGAGCGAGCATAATCTTTGCTTTCTGGTAGAAGACAGTGAGGGTGAGAATGTGATCCGAACCTTGCATGATAGAATATTGAGTTAATAATATGTAAATAACTGTCTATTTATTGTAAAAATAAACTACAGTTAAAGAGACCCCAACAAACAAATTCAGGTAATTATTATGAAACAACTGACATCAAAAACTCTGGCTATTACTTCGGCCTTATCTGTAGCTTCAGCAATGAGCATGGGCGCTGCTCAGGCAAACCCTTTTGAAGCAACGGAGCTTTCTTCGGGCTATGAGGTTTCTCAACCACAAGAAATGAAATGCGGTGAAGGAAAATGTGGCGAAGAGAAAATGAAAGAAAAATCCAAAGAAGAAATGAAAGAGAGAAAGGAAAAGGCCAAAGAAGGCAAGTGTGGTGAAGGAAAATGCGGTGAAGGTAAGTGCGGCGAAGAAATGAAGAAAGAAAAGGCCGAGAGAAAAGGTGAAAAATCAGAAAAGTCGGAAGAAGGTAAATGTGGTGAAGGTAAGTGCGGCGAAGGTAAATGTGGCGCTTAATCACTTAATCTTACTTTCGTTCTAGCGACGAAACTGACTATAATGCTCGCTTTCTATTTGAGCAGAATGAAGGCGAGCATTTTTAATGGATTTCTTACAATCGATCATCCTTGGCATTATCCAGGGGATAACCGAGTTTCTTCCAATATCCAGTTCTGCTCATTTAATTTTGATGCCAATACTTACTGGCTGGGAAGATCAAGGTGTAGGCTTTGATCTCGCCGTTCATGTCGGTACTTTGCTTGCTGTCATTCTCTATTTTCGCAAAGATGTCACTCAACTCTTTGTCGATGGCCTTCGTTCTATCGCTGCTCGCCAACATGTCGGACAAAGCCGTTTAGGCTGGGCTGTTGTTGTTGGAACTATACCTGCTTGTATTGCGGGTATACTGCTACTGGATTACATAGACACTGCGCTAAGAGCTGTGGGGGTTATCATCACTACCACGGTTGTTTTCGCTGTACTTTTGGCTGTTGCCGATCGCTTCGCCCGCGGCAGCAGAACCTTGCAGGACATTGGCTTTAAAGATGCGATTATTGTTGGACTTGCCCAAGCTTTAGCACTGATTCCGGGCACTTCGCGTTCAGGCGCTACCATAACCGCGGGTTTGTTTTTAGGGTTAAACCGAGAGTCAGCTTCAAAGTTTTCATTTTTTATGGCCATTCCAATTACCGCTGCTGCTGCGTTGATCAAGCTATTAACCATAGCCTCAGAGTCCATTGCCGTAGATTGGTTAGGTTTTTTGGTTGGTGGCGTTGTGTCGTTTTTAACGGCCATTACCGCTATTCACTTTTTCCTGAAGTGGCTTAACGCGTTCGGTATGTGGCCCTACGTTATCTACCGTTTAGTCCTGGCGGTTGTCTTGTACTTATTATTCTTCTGAGTCGTTAATTTATGTACGAAAACATTAAAAAGCAGTTGTTTCAGCTTAAAAGTAACAAGATTTTTGAAGCGCTGGTGGTTGCCGTTATCATTATTTCGGCTTTGGAAATTGGCGCTAAAACCTACGAGTTACCCGCTTTTGCTAATAGCCTGACGTATGGTTTAGACCTTTTTATAACGCTGTTTTTTCTAATTGAAATTACCATTCGTTTTATTGCCGAAGACAATAAAAAAGCCTTTTTTAAAGATGGCTGGAATGTGTTTGATACCCTGGTCGTATTGGTCAGTCTTATTCCAATCAATGACTCTGAACTTGCCTTGCTGGCGCGCTTGGTCCGGATTTTCCGAGTACTTAGGATGATATCCATTATTCCTGAGCTTAGAACCTTAATAAACTCCTTGCTAAAAGCGCTTCCCCAGATGGGTTACGTTGTACTGCTGATGTTTATTATCTTCTATATTTATGCGGCAGTTGGTAGCTACTTGTTCGCCGACATCAACCCGTTCTTATGGGATAACATTGCCACTTCAATGCTTACGCTGTTCAGGGTGATGACCTTTGAAGACTGGACGGATATTCAGTATGAAACCATGGAAGTTTATGGTTGGAGCTGGATTTACTATATGACTTTTATTTTCCTGACTGCTTTTGCGTTTTTAAACATGGTTATCGGTATTGTGATTAACGTCATGGATAAAGAGGGTCGTAAGGTTGAGCTTGGCCAGGAAAATGAGGCTCAAGAGCTCGGAGATAAAGAACCTTCTATAACTGATTTACAGCAGGAAATTCGGGAATTAAAGCAACTGATAGTGGCTCAGCAAGATGCCGAAAGAAGGTAAAAATTTATACAGCGCAAAGCTGCTCATTAACGATATTCCCGTTACGGTTAAGAGTAAGCGGATTAAGAATATGTACTTAAGGGTGCGTGCGCCCTCGGGTGATGTTGAAGTTTCGGCTCCTAAGCAGTGCTCGTTGAATGAGATTGAAAGCTGGTTGTTTGAGCGTCATGACTGGTTGATAAAGCAACGGGAAAGAATTGCGATGCAACCGGTACAGCCAGAACTTCAGTTTGTATCAGGTGAAGAGCATAAGTTCTGGGGAAAAGTGTACACACTGGCTATTGCACTTAAAAAGCGTGGTGCCTCGGTTAGCTTGAACGATAATAAACTGCAGCTGGTTTCTTTGCCACATTACGATGCAGTTCAGCGTAAACAGGTTCTGGATCGTTGGTACCGGGAACAAATTACCCGCGAAGTTGAAGCCTTACTGGGTATCTGGCAACCGCGAATGGGAGTTTACAGCAGCGGTTTCGGTATCAGGGCGATGAAAACCCGCTGGGGTACCTGCAATATACGCAGCAAAAAGATATGGCTGAATCTGGAACTGGTTAAAAAACCGGTCGAGTGCCTTGAGTACGTAGTGGTTCATGAACTAACACACCTGTTTGAGCGTTATCATAACGCGCGCTTTTACGCACTCATGGATGAGTTTCTTCCTGACTGGCGTGAGCGAAAAAAACTGACCAACGAGTTTATCTGAGTTCTTCCCCTAATTGATTCTGCGCTATCAATCTAAATACATAAGCCACTTTGAACAAACCGGCTAAGATTACCTGTGACAAATGCAAGAAAACTAACAGCATCAAAGGTAAGTTTTCTTCCTGGAACCAGGCCAGATAAAAAACAACGATTGAAAGTAATAAAAACACCACCATAGAAGTGTTAGAGGTTTGCAATAGTTTACGTGGTTTCATAAGAGACATTCCTAATGCATCTAATAAATGCATATTAAATGTATCTTTAACTTAAATCAAGGAAAGGTAAGAAAATAGAGAACAGTGATGAACCATTGCCGGTGTCAGAGCCGTATTTTGAAGACAGAAAGGGTTTGGACACCGTTTAGACCTTATTGAACGAAGTTCTGAAGCCCTTATTGAGCAGGAAGGAGATTAGAAAGTGCAATATTTACACACCATGGTGCGGGTGCACGACTTAGAACAATCTTTGAATTTCTATTGTGATTTATTGGGATTGCAGGAAGTTAGAAGGAAGGAGGTAGAAAAAGGCCGTTTCACTTTAGTCTTTTTAGCTGCACCGGATGACGTTGAGCGCGCTAAAAAAGAACAGGCGCCGATGATGGAGTTGACCTACAACTGGGACCCGGAAACTTATAGCGGCGGCCGTAACTTTGGCCATTTAGCGTTTCGAGTCGAGAATATTTATGAGTTGTGCCAAAAACTGATGGATAACGGCGTCATTATTAACCGGCCTCCGAGAGACGGACACATGGCCTTTGTGCGCTCGCCGGATAATATCTCAATAGAGCTGCTGCAAAAAGGTGATAACTTGCCGCCACAAGAGCCTTGGGCCTCTATGGAAAACACGGGTGAATGGTAATTCAGAGCCAGATCCTCTATAATCTGCGCCACAAAATTACATAAGTAAGCTAATAGATTTTTACTTTGGTCCAATAAATAGGAATGACTATGTCGACTGATAAAGCAAAGATTATTTATACTGAAACGGACGAGGCGCCGCGCCTTGCTACCTATTCGTTTCTGCCTTTTATTGAAGCATTTACTAAGGCAGCTGGTGTTTCAGTTGAAACTCGTGATATTTCTTTAGCTGGTCGTATTATTTCGCAGTTTCCGGAGTACCTGAGCGAAGAGCAACGTCAGTCAGATGCTTTAGCTGAACTGGGTGAAATGGCGAAGACAGCGGAAGCAAACATTATTAAGCTGCCAAACATCAGTGCATCTATCCCGCAAATGACAGCTTGCATCAAAGAGCTTCAGGAACAAGGTTATAAGCTGCCTGAATTTCCGTTTGACCCACAAACTGATGAAGAAAAAGACGTTCGTGCTCGTTATGACAAAGTGAAGGGCAGTGCGGTTAACCCGGTATTACGTGAAGGTAACTCTGATCGTCGCGCGCCAAGTGCTGTAAAAAATTACGCGAAGAAGCACCCACATAGCATGGGCGAGTGGTCTAAGGATTCTAAATCGCACGTTGCACACATGAACGACGGCGATTTCTACAGCAGTGAGAAATCGGTAACCTCCTCGGGCGATGATACATTTAAAATTGTTTTTGAGAGCAACGGTGAGCAAAAAGTACTGAAAGAATCGGTACCCGTACTGGCAGGTGAAGTAGTTGACGCTGCAACGATGAGTAAGAAGCAATTGCAGGCGTTCTTTGAGAAAGAAACTGCAGCTGCTAAAGAGCAGGGCGTATTATTGTCACTGCACTTAAAAGCCACCATGATGAAAGTCTCTGATCCAATTATGTTTGGTCATGCGGTACGTGTTTTCTATAAAGACGTATTGGAAAAACACGCTGACGTTATGAAAGAAATTGAGTTTGACGCAAGTAACGGTATTGGCGACCTTTACAACAAACTGGAAAAAATTGGTTCAGGCAAGCGTGCTGAAATTGAATCAGACCTGGAAGCGGTTTATTCAAAACAGCCGGAACTGGCAATGGTTAACTCGCATAAGGGCATTACAAACCTACACGTACCAAGTGACATCATCATTGACGCATCAATGCCGGCAATGATTCGTGATTCTGGAAAAATGTGGGATAAGAACGACAGCCGACAAGATGCTAAAGCAATGATCCCGGATCGTAGCTACGCAGGCGTTTACCAGGAAACCATTAATTTCTGTAGAGAAAATGGCGCCTTTGATCCGGCAACTATGGGTACCGTACCTAACGTTGGCCTAATGGCGCAAAAAGCTGAAGAGTATGGTTCTCACGACAAGACCTTTGAAATTCCGGCAAAGGGTACAGTAAAAGTATTTAACAAAGCCGGTGATGTTGTGTTCGAGCACCACGTTGAAGAAGGTGATATCTGGCGCATGTGTCAGGTAAAAGACGCACCGATTCGTGACTGGGTTAAGCTGGCGGTTAACCGTTCACGCTTAAGCGGCATGCCTGCAGTATTTTGGTTAGACAGCAACCGCGCTCACGACGCTCAGTTAATTAAGAAAGTGGAAGAGTACCTGAAAGAGCACGACACCGATGGTCTGGACATTCAGATCATGGCGCCGGTTGAAGCGACTCGCCACACGCTACAGCGTGTTAAAGAAGGCAAGGACACCATTTCTGTTACCGGTAACGTACTGCGTGACTACCTGACGGACTTGTTCCCAATTCTGGAACTGGGCACATCAGCGAAAATGCTGTCAATTGTTCCGTTAATGAACGGTGGTGGTTTGTTTGAAACTGGAGCCGGCGGTTCAGCGCCTAAACACGTGCAGCAGTTTGTTGAAGAGAATCACTTACGTTGGGACTCTTTAGGTGAGTTTTTGGCGTTAGCTGCGTCTCTTGAGCACCTAAGCCGTACCTTTGATAACAACCGCGCGCAAATTCTGGCAGATAGCCTGGATGTCGCAACGGCTAAGTTCCTGGAAGAGAACAAATCACCGTCACGTAAAGTGGGTGAAATCGATAACCGTGGCTCACACTTCTACCTGGCAATGTATTGGGCAGAAGCGCTGGCTAACCAGAGCGACGATGCTGAACTTAAAGAGCGTTTCAGTAAACTGTCTGAGAAACTGTCTGGTAACGAGCAGGCCATTATCGATGAACTGAACAAGGTTCAGGGTGTTAAAGTAGACATTGGTGGCTACTATCAGCCAAATACCGATAAGGTATCAGCAGCAATGCGCCCTTGTTCTGTATTAAATGAAACGCTTGCCAGCTTATAATTTACACACTGTAAATTAGGCGATAAGTGTAAGAAGCAGGCTTCGGCCTGCTTTTTTTATATCGACAAATTGTTACCAATCTATTTGGAGTCATGATTTTGGCCAGTAGCAACTACCTTATTAATTTGTACGAACGCTGCTTAAAAATGCCTTTTGGACGTCAGGTTTTTTCGGCAATGTTTGCCCGAAAAGCGCCTTATTTTAAAACGATTAAGCCGCTTATTACTGAATTAAAGCCTAACCTTTGTCAGCTGACGTTTAAGAAACGAAAAGCAGTCCAGAACCATATTGGTACGGTGCACGCCATTGCGGTATGCAACGGAATGGAAATGGCGATGGGAGCATTAGCTGAAGCTTCTATTCCAAAGCATCTTCGTTGGCTGCCGAAAGGTATGAATGTGCAGTATTTGGCCAAAACCGATAGTGATGTGACCATAGAAGCAACAAGCTCAGAATCCACCTGGCAACCGGGCGATCAGCCAATATCGGTAGAAGCTAAGCGCAGCGACGGCACCGTTGTAGCCGCCGGACACATTACTATTTATGTGTCAGAAAAGCCTAGTCGATAAGATGAAAGGACTGCTGTCTGCCGTTTAAGTAGCTAACACCGTCACCATCAAAAAATGCATCCTCTTCCAGCATGATGGTGATGGTTTTATCCTCGAATGTGGTTTTGTTATTAAGCTCGATAGAATAGGCCGTATTGGAGAATAATGGGTATTCTCCCCCTCCTGGTATAGCGTGCTGTTTATCCCACATACCAATGGTAGGGCCTGAGCCATGGCCGTAATACCCAATTGGGTGGGTATAAATCATAGGCTCCAGGCCTTTGTCGTTAGCTTGCTCTAACGCTGCAAGTAATATTTCGTTGCCAGAACGTGTCTCTTCAAACTGGGCTGTCAAAATATCTTGTAGTTGATTGGCATTAGCTAATGCCTGTTTTAGGGTATCAGGTGCGTTGGACTCGTCTTCTTGTAAAACATAGGCATGTTGTTGAGTATCGGTGTTTAAACGCAGGTAGGTAATGCCAAAGTCTACATGCAATAAGTCGCCGCGTTGTATGGTGACGCCTGTTGAACGCGGGTGCCCTGGTTGAGGGTCATTGATACGTTGTACACTCACGGAAGGATGGAACCAAACCGGCAGGTTCTCTTGTGCCGCACGTTCACGGAACCACCATTGAAGATCTTCTGTGGTCGTTTCACCAACTGCAATAACTTTGTCAGAAAACCCTTCAGCGATAATTTGGTGAGCAAGCTTAACGGCATCCCGATAATAGGGCAGTTCTGCTTCTGTTCGCTGTTCAAGCCAGGAAACAGCTAGCGGTTCAGCATTCACAATTTTACTGTCTAGGTTATCGGGTAAAGCAGCCATAAAAAGCTCTTTATCCGTGGCTGTAATGCCGTCGGCCTGAGCGAAATCTTTTGATTGATTAATTGCGATAGAGGCTGGGTTACGCTCTGCAATAATTTGAGCCAGACGCTTCCATTGGTCTGGCTGTTGTTCCGGGTTCCATGCACTTTTAAACACCTCGCCAACGTCGTAGCGGGCTATTGCCAGAGTCTCCAGATTCTTATCTTCACCCGGGTCATGGATAAGCAGAATTGTTCTTCGTCTGGCTGACAACCAGTCGCTGGTT
>NZ_DFTS01000058.1:13192-14325 GCF_002383015.1 Idiomarina sp. UBA4206 | reverse complement strand
TAATTTTAGGCATAAAAAAAGGGACCCGAAGGCCCCTTTCTATCAGCTTTTCACAAAGAAGTGAATTAAGGCTTACCAACGGGCTCGTTGGCATCGATAACTGCACCCGGGTGCTCGTCTTCGCCATCGTCCGGCGCCAGCTTTTCCCATTTACGGGTAAACAGAGCTAATACGAATACAACCGCACCAACGCTCACACCGAACACAAAAATGGTCCAGTAAAGCTCAGGCATTGCCTGTGGGTTTTCCGGGTCAAGACCACCTGCCAGAAGACCCGCAATCACATTACCCATGGCATAAGTCAGAACGAAAACGCCCATTAACTGTCCGGCCATACGTTTTGGCGATAGTTTACTGACCGCACTTAACGCTACCGGGCTTAAGCAAAGCTCACCAACGGTGTGAATAAAGTACACTGCAACCAACCAGTAAGGTGCTACTTTTAAGCCGCTAGCCGCCGCTTGCGACGCAAAGAACATCACAATGAAGCCGGTCGCCATAATGATAAGGCCAATCGCGCTTTTAAAACCGTACGATGGATTGATCATGCGTTTGCTGAGATTAATCCAAAGCGCAGCGAAAAACGGTGACAACGCGACTAAGAAGATCGAGTTCAGCGACTGGAACCAGGTTGTAGGAATTTCAAAGTCACCGACCATGCGATCCGTTAAGTCGCGAGCAAATAGGTTGAACGATGAACCTGCCTGCTCAAAGCCTGCCCAGAACATGGTTGAGGCAATACAAACCAGAAATAGGGCACCGAGTCGCTTCATTTCATCTTTGGTCAACTTACCAAAGAGGAATATGGACAGGTAATACACGAAAAAGATAACAGTGAAAATAACAGCGACATTACCGGCAATCAGCGTTGGGTCCAAAGTAACGTAGTTATTTAATGCTAAATATGTATAAACCGCTAAACCAGCTAATAAGAGCCAGATAACTCCCCAGCTGCGTTTTGCTGCTTTAGGACCCAGAGGTTTAGGCGGTTTCGCTCCAACATCGCCAAGTTTAGGTTTAGTCAGTTTGTACTGAATAAGACCGAACGCCATACCGACAGCTGCGGCCCCAAAGCCCCAATGGTAACCAGCATTTTCCATAAGGTAACCAGTAACGATGTAACCGATGATAGA
>NZ_DFTS01000058.1:10669-13127 GCF_002383015.1 Idiomarina sp. UBA4206 | reverse complement strand
ATGTAACCGATGATAGAACCGATGTTGATACCCATGTAATAAAGGGTATAACCACCATCACGACGGTCATCGTTGGAACTATATAACTGACCAACCATGGCGGTAATGTTGGGTTTTAATAAACCTGTGCCAAGTACCACCAAAATCATACCAACGAAGAAGCCAGCCTCACTCGGTATGGCCAAGACAATGTGTCCCAGCATAATAATGATGCCGCCGTACCAGGTTGCGCGCTGACCGCCTAATAAACGGTCAGCAATCCGCCCGCCGGGTAAGCCCATGAAATAGACCGCACCGGTGTATAGACCGTAGATAGCGGTTGCAGAGGCAACAGTTAAGGCGATACCGCCTTCTTGCAAGCTGGCGGTCATGAATAAAACGAGTAGCGCGCGCATACCGTAGTAGCTCATGCGCTCCCACATTTCGGTAAAGAACAGGGTCTGTAAGCCCCCTGGCTGTCCGAAAAAGCTTGAATCTTTATCGACTATTTTTGTTGGATCCATTCTTGTTATCCATTTTGTTATTTAATATTAAATAGTTAGCGTTATTAGTAGCTCATTCGACTTTGGTCTAAGTCGGAAAAAGTGGCCTTACTTTACTAGCGAAGACTGATAAATAAAACCGAAAACGACGAAATACTCGGTTTTTGAGCTGTTTCTACGCCGGAACTGACAGAGTTCGACAGCTTAAGGAATATTTTTGAGGATAAGGTGAATACACTAATATTGTCGACAATTTAGTTCATGTTAGCTTGCTAATAGCGTTATTTTCATGGAAAATAGAGCTATCAATAATTACTGTCGACAATTAATGCAAATAGTCAGTCCTTTAGAACGTTCAGCCATTACCTCTTCAGACCGAGTTCTGTTTGAAATACAGCGCGCTATTGTGGAAGGGGATATAGCAGCGGGCTCAAAAATTAGTGAACCTGAGCTGGCTAGACGTTTTAATGTTAGCCGAGCGCCATTGCGTGAAGCTTTAGCGAGACTTGAGCGTTGCCATCTTATTGAACGAATTCCGAACGCAGGTGCCAGAGTGGTTACCTTGTCACCGGAAGGCTTAATTTCGTTGTATCAAATACGCGAAGAGCTGGAAGGTCTGGCCTGTCGTTTAGCGGCAGAACAAATGCCGGAAAACGAAATTGATGAGTTACGGCAATTACTCGATAAGCACCTGGAAACTCAGCGAGTTCGTGAAGGTGAAAGTTACTATCAGGAAGCCGGCGATCTCGATTTTCATTATCGCATTATACTCGGCAGTAAAAATCAGTATTTAATTAATATGCTTTGCGACGAACTCTACTATCTTGTCCGTATGTATCGAGTACAAATGGGAATGAATGGTCCAAGAGTTTCGCGCGCCTTCGATGAACACAAAGCCATTATTAACGCTATTGCTAACCGCGATGGGGAATTGGCCGATCTGCTCATGCGCCGCCATATTGGCGCGTCTCGTAAGAATATTGAATTACGGTTACAAACACAAAAGGAAACATCATGACTCATATGACAAGCCCGGGCGCTAAGTTGCGCCAAGCTATTGCCGACGAAAATCCTTTACAGATTGTTGGCACCATTAACGCCTACACAGCAATGATGGCAGAGAAGGTTGGGCATAAAGCGCTTTACCTGTCTGGTGCCGGTGTGGCGAATGCGTCTTTTGGTTTGCCTGACTTAGGCATGACGTCGTTGAATGATGTTTGTGAAGACATTCGTCGTATTACTGCAGCAACCGATCTACCTCTGTTAGTTGATGCTGACACAGGTTGGGGCGGAGCATTTAACATTGCCCGTACCGTTCAGGAAATGACGCGTGCCGGTGCTGCCGGAATGCACATTGAAGATCAGGTGGCTCAGAAGCGCTGCGGACACCGTCCAAACAAAGAAATTGTCACTCAGGAAGAAATGGTTGACCGCGTTAAAGCGGCGGTTGATGCGCGTATTGATGACCAGTTTTTGATTATGGCGCGCACCGACGCACTACAACAACAAGGGCTGGAAGCCGCTATTGAACGTGCTCAGGCCTGTGTGGATGCTGGTGCTGATGCCATTTTTGCAGAAGCTGTCCATACACTTGACCAGTATAAAGCTTTCAGCGAGGCGTTGAACGTGCCGGTTCTGGCGAATATCACTGAATTCGGTGCAACCCCATTGTTTAATAAACAGGAATTGGCCGATGTGGGGGTGGAAATTGTTCTTTACCCTCTGAGTGCTTTCCGGGCAATGAACAAAGCCGCATTGAACGTCTACAATAGTATTTTAGAGAACGGTGATCAGAAAGCCGTTGTAGATGACATGCAGACTCGCTCAGAGTTATATGACTTTTTGAACTATCACGATTTCGAAGAAAAATTAGACCAGTTATTTAAGAAATAATACGACTTAGTCTGACGTTCACGTCAGGTGAAATATCGAATACAAAAGACTTTGTAAAATTAAGAAGGGAACAACATTATGGC
>NZ_DFTS01000058.1:8476-10592 GCF_002383015.1 Idiomarina sp. UBA4206 | reverse complement strand
GGAACAACATTATGGCAGAGAAGAAACTAAGCGGCGCAGGTTTGCGCGGACAGTCAGCCGGAGAAACCGCACTATGTACTGTTGGTAAAAGCGGCTCAGGTTTAACCTACCGTGGTTATGACATCTCTGAACTGGCGGAAAAAGTCAGTTTTGAAGAAGTGGCTTACCTTTTAGCGAAAGGCGAGCTGCCCAATAAACAGCAGTTAGAAGACTATAAAAAGCGTTTGAAGTCACTGCGCACCTTACCTCAGGAAGTCAAAGACGTACTTGAGCGTATTCCAAAGTCAGCGCACCCAATGGACGTTATGCGTACCGGCTGTTCTATGCTGGGGAACCTGGAAACAGAAGAAAGCTTTGATGAAGCGGACGATCACATTGAACGCATGCTCGCGACTTTCCCGGGTATTGTACTGTACTGGTACCGCTTTACTCATGACGGTGTTCGTATTGATACTGATTCTGAAGAAGAATCTATTGGTGCTCACTTTCTGCGTCTGTTGCACGACAAAGCACCTTCAGAGCTGCATGCGGCAGTAATGAATACCTCATTAATTCTGTATGCTGAGCACGAGTTTAATGCATCAACCTTTACGGCTCGCGTTTGTGCGTCAACCTTGTCAGATATTCACTCTTGTGTAACCGGTGCTATTGGTTCATTACGCGGCCCACTTCATGGCGGTGCAAACGAAGCGGCAATGGAGCTGATTGAAGGCATGAAAGATGCTGATGATGCTGAGCAGAAGCTGAAAGGCATGCTTGAACGCAAAGAGAAAATCATGGGCTTTGGCCACGCCATTTACCGTGACTTTGACCCGCGTAACGATGTGATTAAAGCCTGGTCTAAGAAGTTGTCTGAAGAAGTGGGTGATAGCCGCTTATACGACGTTTCAGTGCGTTGTGAAAAAGTCATGTGGGACGAGAAGAAACTCTTCCCGAACGCGGACTTCTTCCATGCATCGGCTTATCACTACATGGGCATTCCAACCAAACTGTTCACACCAATCTTTGTGATGTCACGTGTGACCGGCTGGACCGCTCATGTGAAAGAGCAGCGCGCTAACAACCGTATTATTCGCCCAAGTGCTGATTATACGGGCCCAGAGCCGCGCAAAGTTCCAGCTTTAGAAGAGCGCTAATCCGATTGGAACTGATATTTGTACAGGAGCAGTTATCGACTGCTCCTTTTTTCGTTTAACGATGACGATAAGTGGTAACTCATGACTTCATACCGTAAAAAACTCGCTGGTACCACGCTCGAGTACTTTGATGCTCAAGCTGCTGTGGATGCGATTGAACCCGGCGCTTATGCGCGCCTGCCATACACTTCTCGTGTACTAGCTGAAAACTTAGTTCGCCGCTGCCCTCAGGATATCCTGACGCAGTCGCTGGAACAGTTGATTTACCGTAAAAAAGAACACGACTTTCCCTGGTTTCCTGCACGGGTTGTCTGCCATGACATTCTGGGCCAGACGGCGCTGGTTGATCTAGCTGGCCTACGTGACGCTATTGCAGAAAAGGGCGGTGACCCTGCCAAAGTAAACCCTGTGGTTCCTACGCAGCTGATTGTTGACCATTCACTAGCCGTGGAACACGCCGGTTTTGATAAAGATGCTTTCGAGAAGAACCGGGCGATTGAAGACCGTCGTAACGACGATCGTTTTCACTTTATTAACTGGACCAAAACAGCGTTTAAAAACGTTGATGTCATTCCTCCTGGCAACGGCATTATGCACCAGATAAACCTGGAGAAAATGTCTCCGGTGGTGCAGGTTCGCGACAATGTCGCTTTTGTTGATACCTGTGTGGGTACTGACAGCCATACGCCAATGGTTGATGCCTTAGGTGTTATTTCTGTGGGCGTTGGTGGTCTGGAAGCGGAAAGCGTTATGCTTGGGCGAGCATCTTACATGCGCTTGCCTGATATTGTAGGCGTTGAGCTTAGCGGCAAGCTGCAACCGGGCATTACCAGTACCGATTTAGTGTTGGAAATGACCGAGTTTTTGCGTAAAGAGCGTGTTGTTGGTGCGTATCTGGAATTTTATGGTGAAGGTGCAGAAGCCTTAACGGTAGGCGACCGTGCAACCATTTCAAATATGACACCGGAATACGGCGCGAC
>NZ_DFTS01000058.1:8167-8366 GCF_002383015.1 Idiomarina sp. UBA4206 | reverse complement strand
ATGACACCGGAATACGGCGCGACTGCGGCCATGTTTTATATTGATGATCAGACCATTGATTACCTGAAACTGACCGGGCGTGACGATGACCAGGTAGAATTGGTTGAGCACTTTGCCAAAGAAACCGGGTTGTGGGCGGACAGCTTAAAGTCTGCGGAGTATGGTCGGGTACTTAAATTCGATTTATCCAAAGTGATGT
>NZ_DFTS01000058.1:0-8084 GCF_002383015.1 Idiomarina sp. UBA4206 | reverse complement strand
CGAACCCGCATTCGCTGTTACCTGCATCGGAGCTATCTGAGCGTGGTGTTGCGAAACACATTGAGAACCCGGAAGAAGGCAAAATGCCTGACGGCGCGGTGATTATCGCAGCCATTACCAGTTGTACCAATACCAGTAACCCACGCAACATGATTGCGGCCGGCTTAATTGCCCGCAACGCCAATAAACTGGGCTTAACCCGTAAGCCATGGGTAAAATCATCGCTGGCTCCAGGGTCTAAGACGGTCAAAATGTATTTGGAAGAAGCTGAACTGTTGCCTGAACTGGAAGATTTAGGTTTTGGCGTAGTAGCCTTTGCCTGTACTACCTGTAACGGTATGAGTGGTTCGTTGGATCCGAAAATACAGCAGGAAATTATTGACCGCGATTTATTCTCTACGGCGGTACTATCCGGTAACCGTAACTTTGACGGTCGTATTCATCCTTATGCTAAGCAGGCGTTCCTGGCGTCTCCACCATTGGTCGTAGCCTACGCCATAGCGGGTACTATTCGCTTTGATATTGAGAAAGACGTATTGGGCATTGACCCGGACGGTAATCCGGTAACGCTGAAAGACATTTGGCCAAGCGATGAAGAGATTGATGCCATTGTGAAACAGAGTGTTAAACCTGAGCAATTCCGTAAGGTGTATGATCCGATGTTTGACCTGTCAGTTGACTACGGTGAGAAGAATAACCCGTTGTACGACTGGCGCCCACAAACTACCTATATTCGCCGTCCGCCATATTGGGAAGGCGCATTAGCTGCAGAGCGCACCATGAAAGGTATGCGTCCGTTAGCGGTGCTGGGCGACAATATCACCACTGACCACTTGTCACCGTCAAACGCTATTATGGCTGACAGTGCCGCCGGTGAATATTTGGCGAAAATGGGTGTGCCGGAAGAGGATTTTAACTCTTACGCAACGCATCGTGGCGACCATTTAACAGCACAGCGCGCGACCTTTGCTAACCCGAAACTGTTTAATGAAATGGTGAAAGGCGAAGACGGTAAAGTCATTCAGGGTTCGCTGGCGCGCATTGAGCCGGAAGGCAAAACCGTGCGCATGTGGGAAGCCATTGAACACTATATGGAGAACAAACAGCCGTTGATTATTGTGGCTGGTGCTGATTATGGTCAGGGCTCGTCACGCGACTGGGCTGCAAAAGGTGTGCGCTTAGCCGGTGTTGAAGTCATTGTCGCCGAAGGCTTTGAGCGCATTCACCGTACCAACTTAATTGGTATGGGTGTATTGCCGCTGCAGTTTGAAGAAGGCACAACCCGTAAAACGCTGAATATTGATGGTACTGAAACCTTTGATGTGAAAGGTACGCCGGAAGCCGGATCGAGACTGACTTTAGTCATTCATCGTGCCAATGGTGACAGTGAAGAAGTGCCGGTACAGTGCCGCTTAGACACCAAAGAAGAAGTATCAATTTATGAAGCCGGTGGTGTATTACAACGTTTTGCTCAGGACTTTTTAGAAGCAGAAGCAAGCTAAGGGGTTCTAAAACGATGCATAAACCACAAATTAAAATTCCCGCCACCTATATGCGTGGCGGGACCTCAAAAGGGGTTTTCTTTCGTCTGCAGGACTTACCCGAGCCGGCTCAACAGCCGGGCGCTGTGCGTGACGCTATATTGATGCGCGTAATCGGCAGTCCGGATCCTTATGCTAAGCATACGGACGGCATGGGTGGTGCTACCTCCAGCACCAGCAAAACGGTTATAGTCTCTAAAAGCGAGCAACCAGACCATGACGTAGACTACCTGTTTGGTCAGGTATCTATTGATAAGCCTTTTGTTGACTGGAGCGGTAACTGCGGCAATTTATCGTCAGCCGTAGGGCCTTTTGCTATTGCTAATGGTCTTGTCGATGCTGAGCGTATCCCTGAAAACGGTGTGTGCGAAGTCCGTATCTGGCAGGCCAATATTGGTAAAACCATTGTCAACAAAGTGCCTATGGTCAATGGTGAAGTGCAGGAAACCGGTGACTTTATTCTGGACGGTGTCACCTTTCCGGCGGCTGAAGTGCCGGTGGAGTTTATGGATCCATCAGCGGATGGTGAGTCCATGTTTCCGACCGGTAACCTTATTGATGATCTAGAGGTTCCTGGCATTGGCACATTAAAAGCAACGATGATCAACGCTGGTATTCCGACCATTTTCCTTAATGCAGAAGAAATTGGATACGACGGCACAGAGCTGCAGGAAGTCATTAACGGCAGTCCGGAAGCACTGGAACACTTTGAAACCATTCGTGCCTATGGCGCGGTAAAAATGGGGCTAATTGGCAATGTTGCAGAAGCGGCAAACCGCCAGCACACCCCAAAAGTGGCTTTTGTTGCAGCGCCGAAAGATTACACGGCATCCAGTGGTAAGGTCATTAAAGCCGATGACGTTGACTTGCTGGTAAGGGCGATGTCGATGGGAAAATTGCATCACGCCATGATGGGAACTGCTGCTGTTGCTATCGGAACTGCCGCGGCAATTCCTGGTACTACCGTAAACTTAGCTGCAGGTGGCAAAGACCGTACTATGGTGAACTTCGGTCACCCGTCGGGCACTTTGCAAGTTGGTGCTGAGTGTAAACAAGTAAATGGTCAATGGACCGCTATTAAAGCCATTATGAGCCGCAGCGCACGGGTCTTAATGGAAGGAGCGGTTCGCATTCCTGGTGACGTACTGTAAATGAAGGACGCCACGCAGGCCAAACTGCTCAAAGCCGCTATGATCACCGGCATCAGCCTAATATTATTAGGTCACGTGGTGTTGGTTGTTACCTTCGGCAATGATGACATTGGCTTTCGTGGGTATATTTTAGGGGCAGCGATGAACGCCATTGGCGTTATTTTATCGCTGCCTACTAAGATTTATCTCACTTTAGTGCTCATGGAAAAAGAAGAGCGCGACAATGAAAATACTCATTGGAGCGATAGAAACTCAGATTAATCAGCATAGCCCCAGGGTGTTGGTGGCGTATCAACGGTTTCTGTTAAGTCAAAATCAACCCGAAACTCTCTGCCTTCGCGAATTAAACGATAGGTAAATGTGTCATCGTGGATATACATTTGCCAAATGTTGGTATTCGACTGCGGCACTCCCAGTTCAATAAATAGTTCTTTTGAGTAAGCATCAGCAGGGAAAGATTGAGCTGTCGAGTGACCCTTATCAACAGTATGACCACCGTACATGGTTAAAGGATCATAGTTGCCATCTTGCTTGCGATGATCATGTTTAAGACTAATACCAGACCCTGTTTGCGTTAAGATCCAGGTGCGCGAATGGTTGTCCCCAACGTGAAACGGGATTTCAATTTTAGTATCACCGCACTTGCGCACATGCATAATCAACGGGCCTTCAAAGCCCTCACTTGCAGGGGTATCAACCGTTACTTCGCCAGCGTATGAGTTGCCACAGTGCTCGTTAATTGCCGCAAAAAACTCAGCCTGAGCTTGAGTACTAACGCGTGGAGCAGGCTTTACTACCTGGGCAGAACTGATAAAGGGTGCAAAGCTTGCGACGGCAATTGACGTAAGAAAAAGAATATTTTTCATTTTTAGACCATTAGATAATGTTTAATTTTAATTATATGAGTCATTAAAACCTGCCATGAATTAAAGGCATATACCAGTACTTTTACGTAAACTTATGATACCAAGCGCAGTAACTGAAGTCTCCGACCTGGAAAATATTCTCGATAACCTCGACGCTGTTGTATATGTCTCTGACACAGACACTCACGAGCTGCTTTTCATGAACAAGTATGCGCTAAAGAATATTGGTGGCGTTAGCGAGTTTGACCAAGTGAGAGGTAAGCGTTGCTTTGAGGTTTTACAAAAAGGGCAAAGCAACCCTTGTGACTTTTGTACCAATCCGTTACTTCCGAAAAATGGCGATACCTACCTTTGGGAGTTTAAGAACACTCGTAATAATTGCTGGTATCAGTGTCGTGATCGCTTAATTCAATGGCATGACGGACGACAGGTTCGGTTAGAAGTGGCGGCGGATATTACCGAACGCAAACAGGTAGAAGTAGAGCTTCAGGAAGCCCAAAAAGAATTAAAAGTTCTCGCAGAAATCGATAGTTTGACTCAATTGTATAACCGCCGAGCATTCTTTATGTATGCCGACAAGTTACGAAAAAGTCTCTCTAAATCCTCCAGTCTGGGTTTAATGATTCTCGACTTAGACTACTTTAAAGACATCAATGACAGCTACGGGCACGAAGCCGGCGACACGTTGCTTGCAGCCATTGGTCAGAAACTCAACTCGCTAGCTGATAGTAATACCGTAATAGGGCGTATGGGCGGTGAAGAGTTTGCTATTGTTTTTCATGAAACGGAAAAGCGGGAAAAACTGGATTTCGCAAACCAGGTCTATAAAGCAGTTAGCAGCGTGAAAGCACTTTATTTTAACGATATTCTACATTGTACCACCAGTATTGGCGTATCATCACAGGCTGCGAATACACCACTAAGAGATATCATGCGCGAGGCAGACAATGCCTTATATAAAGCAAAATCTGCCGGTCGTTCGCAGGTTAATGTAGCTTAAGGCAACCAAATATCACCAATAGGGTTTTCAGCTGAAAAGTGGTGAGCAACTTGTGCTTGCAGGAGCTCACCGCAGGCAAGAGCGTCAGTCATAGCGTCGTGCGGTGCATAGAAGGGCAGGTTATAGCGATCTCTGCTATCACTTAAACGAATAGACACCCGCTCTTTACCAGTTAACTTGTCCCATAAACTGCGTTTCTGGCGATGAAAGCGCGCTTCAATTTCCATTGTGTCGATAACCGGGAAATGAATGCTTTCTTTTAGGCGCTCTTTAAAGGCACCTTGTAGAAACGGGCGCTCTATACCGTTGTAATGCACCACCCAAATTTTTCCGGCTACGGATTCTAATAAAGGGTCGATAATTTCGGAAAAGTCGGGAGCTCTTTCAATGGCACTGTGTGTTATACCGTGAATGGTAATTGACTCATTGGTTAGTAGCCTTCGGGGCTTAACAATCCATTGTTTTGCCTGACTCATGTGGATTCTGTCAAGCGTCATGGGTATAACAGCAATGCTAATAATGCCGTGCTTATCGGGGTTCATACCGGTGGTCTCAAAGTCGACTGCGACCATAGGGACATGGCTAATAGGAGAGCTGCTACTAGCTATACCCGCCTCATAGTATTTTTTCAGGGCAGGGTATTTGGCTGTTTTGGCCAGTTCCTGAAAACGTTTTGGCCAGTCTATGGTGCTTTTCTGTTGTTTATTCTCAGCATCTGGTGGCAGATACAACATTATCAGCCTCCGGAGTACTTATAACGCAGGTATTTCTGCGCGTTGCTAAGAATTTGAAAAGCGTCCTTTAAGTTTTTACGCTCAAAATCTGATAAGTCTTCCGGTGCGACATTGTTATCGGGGGGATCCCCAGCTTCTAATGCTAAAGCCTGGTGACGAATTCGCACCATAGAAATGAGTTCAAGCGCGTCGCGTAAATCAGGGCCGCGACCTTTCGGCAGAACGTTGGCCTCAATTATTTCCTCTAACCGCGCAAAGGAATTCTGTCGTTGCGCACCAATGGCCAGAGCATGCACCCGAATTAAGTCAGCAACCGGGCCGGTGCCACGGCGCTTCGTATTAATACTGTCACGATGCTTGCCGTCTTTTTCCATCACAAAGTCTTTAAAAAAGCCTAACGGCGGTGTTCGATTTAATGCATTACGAGCCATAGAGCCTATGAATCGTTTGTTTTTTGGTGCCTTTTTGCGAATAAGTTGATTCAGCTCTTTAGCAAAACGGGTTTCACCACCTACACCGTCCAGATCAAAAAATATGGAGGACTGCAGTAACTTTTCGGGCGATGGGTTATCTATCCAGTCGCTAAAGTAATGCTTCCATTTAGAGAGAGGCTGCCGCCAGTTTGGGTTTGTTGCCATAATATCGCCAGTGCA
The DNA here is from genome assembly GCF_002383015.1 of Idiomarina sp. UBA4206. Lineage (NCBI taxonomy): Bacteria > Pseudomonadati > Pseudomonadota > Gammaproteobacteria > Alteromonadales > Idiomarinaceae > Idiomarina > Idiomarina sp. UBA4206. The sequence goes on along the minus strand of NZ_DFTS01000058.1, from coordinate 2,139 downwards.
GTAGGTATAACCGCAGGCATTCAGGCCATCGGAAACAAACTGCGCGATATTAAGAAAATATTCATCGTGTAGTTTGGGATCAAAACTGTCATCCAGCACCATGGCATTGTCCTGATCTGTTACAACGGTTTGTTCGTCGCGAGCCATGGAGCCCAGCGCCAGAAAGCAGTAAGGAACCGGCGGCGGTCCGTATTTTTCTTCGGCTAACTCTAATAGGCGCTGTTTGAAGCTGCGTCCAATAGTAGCCATGGCCGAGCCAATAATGCGTGAGTTGGCGTCTTCTTCCACCATACGCACAAAGCTTTTATGCACGTCAGGCACCAGCTGCGAGAGCTCTTCAATGCTGGTTTGCTTAAAAATGCTGGAAACAACATATAAGCTACTTTGCGATTCATGTCGTGCGACGTCAGACAAAGCAATAACGCCGACCACTTTCTGCTGACGTAGCACCGGTAAGTGATGCAGGTTGGTACGTAGCATGGTTAAAAACGCTTCAAAAACGCGGTTGTTATGCTGAATAAAAATCAAATTTTCAGACATGATGTCAGAGACCGGACTGGAAGCATCTCTGTCTACGGCGAGTACACGTTTACGCAAGTCTTTGTCGGTGATTATGCCAACAGGTTTGTCTTGTTTTTCGCCGTCGTAAATAAGCAATGACGATACTTTCTCATCGGTCATTAAACCAGCGGCTTCACGTATTGATGCGTTTTTGTCGATGGCCACAGGCTCGCGTGTAATTAACGTTTCGACGCGGGCTGATAATGTGCGGTTGCGGTTCTCGTGTTCTTTTACCGCATGGCTAACACGGCGTTGTTCTTCAACCTCCACCGCGTCGGCAAAAGAGTCGTATTCGTCATAAAAGCGATTAAAGAGCTCGCCCGGAATGTAGTAAAGTAATGTGTCTTCAATGGTTCTGACCGGAAAGCGGACACGGCCTTTACGAAGTAAACCTGCTTCACCGAAAAAACCACCTTCGTCCAGCCGGTTAAACAGCGAACCGTCTTTGTGGTAGGTCTCAATAGACCCACTTCTGACGACATGCAGAGAGTCGATATGCTGATTAAACTCTAATATCTGAGTCTTTGCTTTGAAGTATGCTACTGACGTGTTCTTAGCGGCTAATTGAAGCTCTTCTTCCGGTAACTCATTAAATGGAGAATATTTGCGTAAGAAGTTCAGTATTTCGACGTGCTCAGCTTCCATATAAGCACCTTAGAAAATGAGCGACACCCAGAGGTGTCGCTCGTGGTAGGTTATTTTGTGGTTTTACCAACTCTTGGTTCAGAGCGCAAGCCCTGAATGACTGCGACACACGCGGCCAGCAGAACAAGAGTGAAAGGTAAGCCCGCTGAAACGGCCATGGCTTGTAGTGCAACTAAACCACCGCCCAGTATCAGGGCAATTGCGACTAACCCTTCAAAGGTACACCAGAAGATACGCTGAGGTACTGGCGCTTCGACTTTACCGCCGGCACTGATGGTATCGATAACCAGTGAACCGGAATCAGAGGAGGTAATGAAGAAAACCATAACAAGGATAATCCCCACGAATGAGGTAATGCCTGTCCATGGTAAGCCATCTAACATCACAAACAGCTGTAATGATAAATCAACCTCCGCGACTTTCTCGGCCCCAGCTAAAAACTGTTCAATAGCTGCGGTACCAAATACACTCATCCAAAAAACACAGGCTATAGACGGTATTAGCAGCACTGAGATCAAGAATTCACGTACAGTACGCCCCCGTGAAACACGGGCAATGAACATCCCCACGAATGGTGACCATGCTATCCACCAGGCCCAGTAGAAAGACGTCCAGCCTTGAGAAAAGTTTAAGTCTTCACGACCAACTGGGTTGGACAAGGCCGGTAAGTTTACAACGTAGTTATAGAGGTTATCGACAAAGCCAGTCAGAATCGCGACCGTCGGACCAACAATAATGACGAACAACATTAAAATCGCGGCTAATGTCATGTTGATTTGCGATAAACGCTGAACGCCAGACTCTAGTCCTGCAAGCACGGATACTAGTGCGACAGCGGTAATACCGATAACTAGCAGAACCTGTGTTGTGGTTCCCTCACTCCAGCCAAACAAGAAATTAAAGCCGGACGCTGCCTGGGAAGCACCCAAGCCA
>NZ_DFTS01000032.1:7462-11832 GCF_002383015.1 Idiomarina sp. UBA4206 | reverse complement strand
GGCGAGTATCGCCACTTCATGCTAAAAGAAATTTACGAGCAGCCTATTGCCGTTCGTAACACACTGGAAGGCCGCTTGTCCGAAACCAGCGTGCTGGATAATGCTTTTGGCGAAAACGCCGCCGATATTTTAAAAGGTATCGAGCACGTTCAAATTGTTGCCTGTGGAACGAGTTACCACGCAGGTATGGTGGCTCGCTACTGGCTCGAGTCCATGGCGAATGTTTCATGTAATATCGAAATTGCCTCAGAATTCCGCTACCGAAAGTCTTATGTTCATCCGAACAGCTTGTTAGTCACCATTTCTCAAAGTGGTGAAACGGCAGACACCTTAGCAGCACTGCGTTTGTCGAAAGAACTTGGTTATAAAGGCAGCCTGACTATTTGTAACGTGGGCTCCTCGTCTATGGTACGCGAATCGGACCTGGCCTTTTTAACCCGCGCTGGTGCGGAAATTGGTGTGGCGTCAACCAAAGCCTTTACGACCCAGTTGACCGGCCTGCTTATGCTGACCTTAGGTATTGGCAAATACCGCGGCATGCCAGAGCAACAGCAAGAAGCTGTTGTCCACGCGTTGCAGGCCTTGCCGGCCAAGCTGGAAGAAGCGGTGTCATTAGCGGATGAAATTGAAGAGTTAGCGCAGGACTTTGCCAACATGTCGCATAGCCTGTTCCTGGGGCGTGGTAATCAGTACCCTATTGCTATGGAAGGTGCGTTAAAACTGAAAGAAATTTCATACATTCATGCCGAAGCTTACGCCGCCGGTGAACTAAAGCATGGCCCACTGGCACTTATTGACGAAGAAATGCCGGTTATTGTCGTAGCACCGAACAACGATTTGCTGGAAAAGCTGAAATCGAACGTGGAAGAGGTTCGCGCTCGTGGCGGTTTGATGTACGTTTTTGCCGACAAAAACGCCCGCTTCAAAGGCGATGAGTCGTTAAATGTGCTTAACGTCTGCCATTGCGACGAAGTGATAGCGCCTATTGTCTATACCGTTCCTTTGCAGCTGCTGTCTTACTACGTTGCCCTGATTAAAGGCACCGATGTGGACCAGCCTCGTAATTTAGCAAAAAGTGTAACGGTCGAATTAATCAGAAAGGGCCGAAAGGCCCTTTTTTTCGGCGTACATTAAAGTTCTTATCCTTGAGCTAACGGAGTAGCTTTTTGATGAAAGGTTTAGCGGCAATACCAAAGCTTCCTGCGATGATAATATAATACTTATCTTTAAATTCGGTAAGGCCTAACGGCTTGTCTAAAAGATCTACGATATAAGCCACATACCCTATACAAAATATAGCCAAGGATAATGCTATAAAATAAAGACTAAAGTTAGTAATAAACGAAAAAACTCCTCTAGTCACTTGTTCTTTTCTCATGGTGATCCAATTATGTCGGTTTCTCATTTCAAAACCTCCCAGGATAATAATACATGGTATGTCGATAAAGATGGCTTTCCAAGCTATGCTGATGGTATTGGCTCACCTTGATTATCATGAACTTTATGATTCGGTTTATTAAATTTATCATACTCGTTTTTATTGTTTTTGTTGTTCTTGTCACGTTATTCCACAGCGTAAGCTATATTTTATATTTTCTTGGAATTACTTCGGAATTTCTAGGTTTAGAAGATTTTAAGCGTAATTATTATATAGTTATTGCCGCAAGTGTTGGCTTTGCTTTAGGCGAGTCTGTTTTTAAGTCTAGAAAAAAATCACGTGATTAAATCTATATCGAGGGTGGTAGTGGCCTATTTAGAATTATCACGGAACCGCTAATACTATGGCGATTCCGTGATAATTATTTCACTCTGTAGCTCAAGAGTATTGCGGCAATTCATCATTGTGCGACCGAGGTAACGAGAGCTGTAATGTGTTAGATGGCGGCACATGTAACAATCAGTAGTTACTATCTTCCAAAATTTCATTGCTCTAAAATTTCCGTCTCCACATCAGTTATATACACTGTAGTTTCACCTTCAAAGCCGGAGTCAATCGAGACATATACCCAAGCTTCTCCAGACTCTCCCGTGGTCATTACAAAGCTTTCATCGTTAACTAAAGGTTTAACCTCCCACACGGGCGACTCTTTAGAAGTTTCACAAGATATTGGCAGGCCAATATGTCCTAACAACGCGACATCATCGCCTCCTGATTGCCCATCATCAATATCGACTCTATAAATGCCCTCTGGAGCGCTTTCATAGGATACAAAGCGGGTAGGCTCCTGCGGCAAGAGGGAGGCTTTTACATTAACAGAAGAGCCGGGGCTGCCTCCTCCGCCAATGCACTGTTCTGATTCAACGGTTAAAACATTCACTTGAAAGTCGACGTTATACGTCGTATCGGGCTTTAAGTCTGAAATGTTTCTCTTTATATATCCTTTCATATCGCTTGAGTAATTGTACCAGCTAAACTCAACCCCCTTACGATACTCATAGGGTTCAGGAAGTTGAGACAGCGTTGAAACGATTTCATCATTTCTGTCATGCTCAACGGCATAGTCTGCAACACTAATCTCGAATTCCTGAGAACTTTCCGAAAAGTCGAACGATAAGTTAACAGATTGTTTTTCTGATGGCGGAGGTGGTGTGGAGCTGTCCCCCGAACCACAGGAAGCAACAAGTAGAACCGAAAAGAACAACGCCCAAAATTTATAATCCATTATAACTCCCTAAATGCAACTTCCTGTTTCTACAAGACTTTCGCTGATTAAAAATATTAATTAAAAACACAAATAATGTTACAATTATTTAACTTATTTTTAAACCGATTATCTGTCTGCAATTTAGCTTGTCTATAATCAGGAGTACGAATAAATGGAATTTAAAACCCTGTCACGTTCCTTGTTACTCACATTTATGACCGCGTATTTGTTTGGTTGCGGCGGCTCAAGTGGTTCTGATGATGGAACTGAATATACTGTCACAGTGGCGTCTGAACCCGTGTATTACGGTTTAGGTATTCAATTTACCCCGCCAATAACTGGACATGGAACCACTCAAAGTGGACAAGAAATTTTCACCACTAGTATTGAGGGCTTTGAACATGAGTTCGGAACCTCTTATGAGTTACGTGTACTTGAGAAAAACGTTGATACTGAAGGTGTTGCCGATGGCAGTTCAATATCAATTGAACTGGTCGAAGTTATCAGCTCGCAGGCCGATTCCGTTGGCACCAGCTATGTTTACAGCGAAGTAGAACTTAGCGGAAACCCTTTTACTGATAAAGAAGAGGGAGTTTATGGCTTTTATCAATATGAGTTCCTCTGTGCTGAAAACGCGGATTGCGATGCCTTGGTAGCTATTGCCGATAGCGGTGGTCTTGTTGAAGTCGAGTTCGAGTACACCGGTGGTGAAATACCTGTTACTTTGGTTCGATGGAATTAGTAACACTGTGTGAACCTCATGAAAGACTACCGAGAATCAGTAAGTTTTGTACTGCTGAATCTGCTTTTCCAAGTTACTCTCGGGGCTCTACTGAGCCCTTTACTAGATAATTTTGCGGGCCCAATCATAGTGGCTTCAAGTTGTGAAACGGAGTCACTCGAGGGTACTAAGGGCTGGTTCGAGTCCTATGGTGACAGCCTTTTCATTTGGTTTTTCTATCTGTTTGTTAACTTTATCGCTTTACTTAACCTCGTAATAACCGCCGTTTTTTGTAAGTTTTTTCTGAAACTTAACTTTGTCGCTTCTCACTTGCTTTGCTGCACTTTAGTCGTCTTTTTAGACTACTTAATTATTTACTTAAACGCTCAATGTTAGAACTTAAAGCGGATACAGAAGTCCATTCAGGTAGAGATCAAATTTCGGAGAATAACGTAGGCTGTAAATAGTAACCAGAAAATGCCCATCATGGACATTCACAGGAAATGAAGGTGGGCTTCAAGTAAAAGGAGCTATCATGGAAAATTTCTTATCACTATGGGGCGAATCGGCGTACACCAGCCTGGGCTTTTTCTGGATGGCTTTATGGGCGTTTGTATTAGGTTATTTGATCAGTAGCCTAATTCAAGTGCTTATCACTAAGCGGCGAATGCGTAAGGCTATGGGCGGCAATGATCTCAAATCCGTGTCGCTGGGCACTTTTTTTGGCTTTATCTCCAGTTCTTGCAGTTTTGCTGCACTTTCAACTACGCGGGCATTGTTCAATAAAGGGGCGGCCTTTAGTGCTTCAATGGCCTTTATGCTGGCCTCTACCAACCTGGTCATTGAACTGGGTTTTGTTATTTCTATTTTCCTCGGTTGGCAGTTTGTGGTTGGTGAATACGTTGGCGGGTTGCTGCTGATTTTATTCGTCTGGCTTTTTATTACGGTAACTAACCCCAAAAACCTCATCAAAAACGCCCGAGAAGAAGACGAAGAAGACGACG
>NZ_DFTS01000032.1:6999-7344 GCF_002383015.1 Idiomarina sp. UBA4206 | reverse complement strand
GAAGAAGACGAAGAAGACGACGAGCATCAACATGAGAGCACGTTGTCTGATCTCTTTAGCTCAGATACCTGGAAAAAAGTTGGTCAAAAGTACGTTATGGAATGGCAGATGGTCTGGAAAGACGTGCTTATTGGTTTTACCGTTGCTGGTGTTATTTCCGCTTTTGTGCCGAGCGCGTTTTTTGAATGGCTGTTTATTGGCGTAGGTACTGAGGGTGACCCGGGTTTTTGGTCGTTACTGCAACAAGCGGTAGTGGGCCCGGTAGCCGCATTTTTCACCTTTATTGGCTCTATGGGTAATATTCCATTGGCTGCCGTCTTGTTCGGTGAGGGCGTAGCCTTTGCC
>NZ_DFTS01000032.1:953-6861 GCF_002383015.1 Idiomarina sp. UBA4206 | reverse complement strand
GTGAGGGCGTAGCCTTTGCCGGTGTTATGGCGTTCATTTTCTCCGACTTAATTGTACTGCCGGTACTAAAAATTAATGCTCGTTACTATGGCTGGAAAATGGCGCTGTATATTGCCTTAATGCTTTTCACTTGTCTGGTGGCAGCATCCTTGGTTATGCACTATGGACTGTTCGCCTTTGATTTACTGCCGGACGCATCACAATGGTCGTCACCGGCCGAGCAGAAACATTTCAAACTTGATTATGGCTTTGTTCTGAACCTTATTTTCTTACTACTAAGCGTGGTCATGATTGTTCTTTGGCGTAAGAAACAAAAAGAGCACGACCATCACCACCACCATGACCATGGCGGTTCGTCCTCGGTAAGTGAAAAGGTTATGACTGGCCTTTGTGGTGTGAGTGTATTCTGGTTACTGGGCGGAATGACCGTCTATATTTTGTAAAGTATCTTAACGGACAGGCTTTGTTATGCCATGTTTAGACTATGAAAGTTCTGATATGTGATGACTCAAAAGTTGCTCGAAAAAGCATTGAGCATGCCTTACCCAAGAGTTGGGACATTGAGGTGCGCTTTGCTGAAAACGGGCAAGAAGCTTTAGCTCTTGTAGAGCAAGGTCTTGTTGAGCTGCTGTTTCTGGATTTAACTATGCCGGTTATGGATGGTTTTGAGGTATTACAGAACATTAAGGAAAAGCAGTTAGACTGCCTGACTATTGTTGTTTCCGGTGACATACAGGAAGAGTCTCAGCGCCGGGTTGAAAAGCTCGGAGCTTTGGGTTTTATAAAGAAACCCATTGTTTCTGAAGAGTTGCACGATGTACTTGAGCGCTACGGCCTTATCAGAGAGTTATTGCCCGGGAACCACCAGCGTAAGAAGACAAAAACGGAACATATTGAACCTACCGATATTTTAAAGGAAGTGAGCAATATTGCGCTTGGTGATGCGGCAAAACTGCTTGGTGGTATGCTGGGTTCCTTTATTCAGCTACCTGTGCCCGATGTTGCTAAGCGCCCATACAATACTCTGATTAACGAACTTCACGATGAAAATATCCGGGTAAACATGGTGTCCGAAGGTTTTGTTGGTAACGCTATAGCCGGAGAAGCCATTCTCTGTGTTGATAACCGAACTCTCAACGACTTACCGTCTAAGTTGTCGGACTATCACGGTTATGAATTTAAGGACGACAGCCGAAGTGTCCTTTTAGATGTTGCCTCAACGCTTATTGCCGCTTTTTTAAAGCGGTTCTCATCGCAACTGGATTTAGAGTTGAATATTAGCCAGCCAGCTTTCTTGGGAATGAGCGAAACCGTCAATAATGTTTTTAAAGAGGATGTGAAAGATAAAGAAGTTTTAATCATTACCATCGATTATGAGATCCCTGATTACCATTTAAATTGCGATCTCTACGTTATTTTCACTGAAGCTTCAATTGCTGCACTTGAAGAACGAGCCGGGTACTTTATCGATGAATAAAGAGGAACTAGACATCACCAACCTACACTGGGTACTGCAAATTCTTCAGAACATTGAGGTTGGGTTGATTGTTTTTGACCGCGATTACGACGTTAAAGTGTGGAATGGCTTTATGGAAAACCATAGCGGTATCAGTAGCGTTGTCGCTAAAGATGAAAATTTGTTTACGCTATTGCCAACCTTACCTAAAAGCTGGTTCCAATATAAAACTGAGTCCGTTTTAAAGTTGGGTATTCAGGCTCACTGTAACTGGCAGCAAGAGCCCCATATTCTGAACTTCGAAAACACCCGACCGTTTACGGCTGAATCTGATTTGATGTTCCAGAACGTGACGTTATTTCCTCTATTTTCTACGGACAAGCAAATTCACCATATTTGTGCGTTGGTTTATGACGTCAGTGAGGAAGCGAATAACTTATTAAAGCTAAAAACCATCAGCCAGACCGACGCCTTAACCCAGCTGTTTAATCGCGGCCATTGGCAAACGCTGTTTGAGCAGGAGTTTCTTCGTTGTAAGCGTTACGAAGACACCGCTTCAGTTATTATGATGGATATTGATCACTTTAAGCAGGTTAATGACACTTATGGGCACCAAATTGGTGACCGGGCTATTCAGCTAATAGCGGATATTATATTGGAAAGTCAGCGAGAAACGGATGCCTGTGGTCGTTACGGTGGAGAAGAGTTTGTCATACTCTTACCTAAAACGTCATTAAATGATGCTGTGTTAGTGGCCGAACGCCTGAGAAAGCAGATAGAAGAAATGCCCCTGCCCTTAGGCAAAGAATATAACGATGAGCAGCTAAAATTGACAGTAAGCGCAGGCGTTGCTGAGTTTTCTAATGAATTTTCAATTGCTGAGAGCTGGTTAGAAAAAGCGGATGCTGCGTTATATGAATCGAAGGAGAAGGGCCGAAACCAGGTATCGAAGTAAAACCTCCGGCAAACAACCGGAGGTTTTATTCTTATGGTTTAGAAAGTAGCAATTACCTTCAAATCACCTGACACTTTGCTTTTATCAGAAACATACCCAATGCCTTGCGGGTTGCTCTTCAAAAACTCAATAACCGCATCATCATTTGCCAAAGTATCTAGCGGCGTTGCACGGCCGGTGAACTTCAACTTTGCCCAGTGGCGTTTAAGCTGCTCACCAGACTGCCCTAATAAGGTTTCTTCGAAAGCCTTTCGGGTTGCTGAGTCTTCAGGTAAGTTTACCCCGGTTAAAACTCGCGACTGCCCCAGGAATATTCGAGAAACTGACTCTTCATTAATCTCAGTTTGTGAAACGACTACACCATTTTGTGCAAGAGCTGAAAAGCTCAGCAGGCTTGTCGCTATAACGATGAGAAATACAGCAAACTTTTTCATCATAATTCCTTAAAATACAAATTGAACTGCAGCGGAAACCAGTACGTCAGACTCATCGATTAACTTGTCGTCAGAATGGGTAACGTCAAACTTCAGTACAGCGCTTGGCGCGATGTTAAAGTTGGCGCCTACAGAGGTGTAAGTGTTCTCGCTAATAACCTGAGTTGCTACTTGGTTAATAACAGCTTGTAACTGAGGAACAGGAACGCTGAAACGCTCGGCATCAATGACTTTATCGTCGGTTTGGCCAACGGTAGCGTGTAATGTCCAGTCTTCAAAACGCTTACCTGCAGTAAGATAACTAGAGCGCTGTTCAGGAATATAGCTGCCATCAACTTCAAGCTCGGTATATTCTCCACCTACAAACCAGTTGAAATTGTCGTACATAAAACCGACACCAGCGAAAGTCCCTTTGTCTTCAGAAACTTCCAGCTCTGAAGCGACCTGTGCAGCTCCCGCTTCTCTTAGCGTTGCCAGCAAGCCGTCAATCTCATTAAGATGAATGTTGGTATCGTTGGTCTGGTAATACGCAATACGCATGGTCAGGTTGTTGTAGATGGCGCTGGTATTAAAACCTATCAGATTATTCATTTCTGCTTCTGCCGCTTCGCTGCCACCTGCTTCAATATCGTCTTGCATGTTGCCGGCAATAACTTGCGTATTGAAGATAAAATTACCGACAAAGGCGTTGTGCTGGAAGCTCACACCAGTGTAATTATCGAAAGCGACACGATAGACACTTTGAGGTGTGCGTAGCCAGTGGTAGCTGTAACCTACATCCAGAGAGTCTGAATACATATAGAAAGGCAGGCGCAATTTACCCACGTTAATGCTTGCCGCGTCGGTTAGTTGGTACTGTAAGTAGGCCCATTCAACACCTAAGTCGAAGTCCTCTGAGCCACGAGACATAATCTGTGCGGTGACACTGAGTTTGTCAGATAAGTTGGCTTTTGCTTGTAGTGCAAATAAGCTCTCCGGATTAAAGTCTACGTCGTTATCGTAGCCAAACAGTTCGTCGTCGCTGCCAGTTGTCATACCTGCTGCGATATTACCAAAACCGCTCCACTGAATTTTATCTTGTGCCTGAGAAGGCAGGCTCATGACCAGTGCTGCAGCACCGAAACAAGCTGCTAGAGAGTACTTCATTTAAAGCTCCTGAGAAAAGTTACATCATCTTAATTTAGAGGGATCTAAATTTGGCGAAATTTTGCACTGTTAAAGATGCGTAAGCAATACTTCATTTGCCGTACAAAAGAGTGTTAAATTAACAATATGGCTCATTTTTATGCGCTTTTTATCGCCTGAAAAGTACATTTGATTAACAGTTAAGGATGCTATGCACCATCACCATCATCACCACGAAAGCTCGTCAGAGCGCATTGGCTGGGCGTTTTTCCTTAACCTGTGTTTTACCATTATTGAGTTTATTGGCGGAGTGTTGACTAACAGTACCGCTATTTTAGCTGACGCAGTGCATGATCTCGGCGACAGCATCTCTATTGGTATGGCCTGGCTGTTGGATAAGTTCAGTCGAAAAGACGCAACCCACACCTTTACCTATGGCTACCAGCGGCTTTCTCTGGTGGGTGCTTTTATTAATGCTGTTGTACTGACGGCAGGTTCTATCTGGATTTTATTCGAAGCTATTCCTCGTTTATGGAACCCGGTAATGCCAATGGCCGAAGGTATGGCGCTATTGGCCGTGTTCGGTGTCATTGTGAATGGCTATGCGGCATTTAAGCTTTCTCATGGCAAGTCGCTGAATGAACGCGTGCTTAACTGGCATCTGCTTGAAGACGTATTGGGCTGGGTAGCGGTGCTAATTGTGTCGATCATTCTTATGTTTGTCGACTGGCCTATTTTAGACCCCCTTTTATCCATTGCTTTTACCCTGTTTATTTTGGTGAACGTTATTCGTCACCTGGGTTCTACGGTTAAACTCTTTGTACAGGCGTCCCCCGACCCGGAAGTTTATCGGCAAATACGCGAACAATTAACCTCGTTAGAACTCGTGAATGATGCCCACCACTTACATTTCTGGTCTTTGGATGGTGAGCGCCATGTATTAACGGCGCATATTGTGGTATCAAAAGAACTGGAATGCGCGGAAAGAGCGCTTTTAAAACAACAAATATCAGAACAGTTAGCTGTGTTTGAGCTGGCTCATACAACCATAGAGCTGGAGTACCCAGACGAAGCTTGTCGAGATCATTAACAGGAGAAGATCATGGAATTGTTCGGAAGTTATACCTCGCCGTTCGTTAGGCATTGTCGCATTGCTTTACTGGAGACAAAGACAAAATTCTCATTTACCGAAACGGACTTTGAAACCAGCGCTAAATTAACCCCGGCTAAAAAGGTGCCGTTTTTGCACCACAATGATCTGCGCCTTCATGACTCAAGCAGCATACTAAAATACGTTCGGGAAAAAGCCGATGAGCGTTTTTTTGCGGACACAAAAGATTTTGATCAGTACTGCCTGGTAAACACGGCTATGGATGCTGCCATTAATTTGTTCTTGTTAGAAAAAGCGGGTGTAACACCAGATAAGGTACCTTACCTTAAGCGCCAGCAGCAGCGTATTGATGACATACTTCAACTCATGGAAGACAAAGAGCATGCGGTTGCTTATGAAGGGCCTCACCCCTTTAGTGACGGAGAGCTACGTTTAGGTTGTTTCTTAAGCTGGGGCTTATTCCGTGAGCGCTTTAATCTGGATAAGTATCCGCGACTTCAGGCCTTTGTCGATAAATTAAACGACTATCCTTACTTCGCGGATACTGATCCTAACCGTGATTAATCGGCTTTAATGGCACGGCTGCGCTGGGGAATTTCCTCATTCAGCAGCCGGTCATTTTGTGAATAGTCCACCGGAACATCAATAAGGTGAACCCCGGGCTTATCTAAGCAGTCTTTTAGCAGCGGTATCAGATTCTCAGTTTTGTCTAAACGATAGCCCTTCGCACCATAAGACTCTGCATATTTCACAAAATCCGGGTTATTGAAATCTAAGCCATAGTCGCTGAGTTTCATGTGTTGCTGTTTCCATTTGATCATGCCGTA
>NZ_DFTS01000032.1:412-776 GCF_002383015.1 Idiomarina sp. UBA4206 | reverse complement strand
GAGTTCATCATAAAGCCGCCGTCACCGCATATTGCCATAACTTTCTTTTCCGGGTTAACCAGCTTAGCAGCCATTGCAGAAGGTAAGCCAGCACCCATTGAAGCCAGTGCATTATCCAGCAGTACAGTATTTGGCTGACGCGCCGGGTAATTACGGGCAAACCAAATTTTGTAGATGCCGTTGTCCAGTGCAATGACACCGTCATCCGGCATCACTTCACGGACATCCTCCACCAGACGCTGCGGTAAAACCGGGAAGCTACCGTCGTCGGCACCTTCATCGGTATGGTCACGCATATGGTCGCGAACCTTCAGCATAAAGTCGAAGTCCCAGTGGTCTTGTGGCTCAGTTCCCTCTTTTAATT
>NZ_DFTS01000032.1:0-299 GCF_002383015.1 Idiomarina sp. UBA4206 | reverse complement strand
TGGCTCAGTTCCCTCTTTTAATTGCCAGATGCTGTTGCCAATATCACCAATCATGCTGGCGTGCGGGAAGTAAACTGAGTCGACTTCTGCGCCCTGAAAGTTAATGTGTACCACTTTACGTTTGTCATTATCGCCGGTTTTCATCATAAATGGGGGCTTCTCTACCACGTCGTGGCCCACATTAAGGATTAAATCCGCTTTCTCTATCGCCCGGTGCGGGTAGTCGCCATCGGAAACGGCCGCGTTACCCAGCCAGCGAGGATGATCCTCATTGATAACGCCTTTACCCATTTGGGTGG
>NZ_DFTS01000010.1:0-6037 GCF_002383015.1 Idiomarina sp. UBA4206 | reverse complement strand
TCTGTAGAAAGTCAGCAAGCTGTTAAGTCCGTTATTGTCAAAGCATCAGATGACATTGAAGCCGAGTACATTCAACTTGTATTACGCGCGGACCATGAACTGAATACAGTAAAAGCGGAAAAACTCGAACAAGTCGCAGCTCCGTTGGAAATACTGACTCAAACTGAAAAAGCAACGGGTATAGAAGCGCCTTACATTGGCGTAGTTAAGTCAAAGCTCCCATTGCTGGTTGATCGCAGTGCCGCTCACCTGGCCGATTTCGCCTGTGGCGCCAATGAAAATGGTCATTGGCTGACGGGCGTCAACTGGGAGCGCGACACTCCGGACTCTACCGTAGTGGATATTCGCAATGTTGTTGCCGGCGACCCAAGCCCTTGTGGTCAGGGTAAAGTGAAAATTGCCCGAGGCATTGAAGTCGGCCATATTTTCCAGCTCGGCACAAAGTACAGTGATGCCATGAAAGTTGGTGTACTGTCTGAAACCGGTAAACATGAAACTCTGACTATGGGTTGTTATGGTATTGGTGTATCGCGCATTGTTGCTGCAGCAATAGAACAGAATAACGACGAGCGTGGTATATGCTGGCCAGATGCCCTGGCGCCCTTCCAGGTCGTTATTGTGCCAATGAACATGCATAAGTCAGCACGTGTTCAGGCGGCCGCTGAGAAGCTTTACGAAGACTTGAAGGCTCAAGGTATTGATGTTCTGTTTGACGACCGTAAAGAGCGCCCTGGAGTCATGTTTACAGACATGGAGCTCATAGGTATTCCACATCAGGTTGTGGTTGGTGAACGTAACCTGGATGAAAACCAGGTTGAGTACCAGAGTCGTAAAGGCGGCGAGAAGCAAAAAGTCAGTTTAGACGACTGCGTTAACTTCATTAAACAGCAGTTCTGAACTCAATAAGCAAAGAAAAAGGCCTGATAGTTTTGCTATCAGGCCTTTTTACCTTAATAGGGAGAATTTTAAGATTCCTGCCCTGCCAACGGCTCAATGTAATGCAAGTGCATGTCCCAGGGGAAGTGGATCCAGGTGTCTTGTCCTAAATCAGCAACAAAATCATCAACCAATTCCATTCCTGCCGGTTTTGCATAAACCGTAACAAACTTTGCTTTTGGTAAGCGGTCACGTAAGAACTTCAGGGTATTACCCGTATCAACTAAATCGTCTACAACCAAAAAGCCTTCACCATCAGTCGTTGCGGTAACGTCTTTCATTACCTGTAAGTCGTCTCGTTGCTCGGTGTGATCATAGGAACTCACCGCCACACAGTCGACCACACGAATATTTAGCTCACGCGCCACAATAGCCGCTGGCACCAGGCCGCCACGACTTACCGCAATAATACCTTTATATTGCTCCGCCGGTAATTGACGGCGCGCCAGTTCACGCGTCGCACGGTGCAACTCTTCCCATGATACAAAAAACTCGCGGTTTGAATGCCATCCCATAATTTCGTTACCCTAACCAAATAAATTTAGCGACAAAAAGCGCGCCTAAGAAAATTACGCTCGGTGTTAAATCTTGATAGCGTCCGCCGAGTAATTTCACCACAACGTAACTGATAAAACCTAACGCAATACCATCTGCTATTGAAAATGTCAGTGGTGTCATCAATAAAACCACAGCAACAGGTGCGGCCTCCGTAATGTCATCCCACTTTACGTCTTTGAGTGTAAACAACATTAAAACAGCAACGTAAATTATTGCCCCGGCGGTTGCGTAAGCTGGGATCATACCAGCCAACGGCGCGAAAAACATTGCCAAAAGAAAGAGAATACCGACCACCACCGCAGCAAGCCCGGTTTTCCCACCTGAAGCAACTCCTGCTGCAGATTCTATGTAGCTGGTGGTGGTTGATGTACCCAGCATTGACCCCGCGACGGTGGCAGTACTGTCCGCCATTAGCGCTTTATTCAGCCGGGGCATTTCACCGTTGGCCTTTGCCAGACCCGCTTTTTGTGCAACGGCCAGCAAAGTGCCTGAGGTATCAAATAAGTCCACGAACAGAAATGCAAAAATAACGGACAACATACCAATATCGAAAGCTGCCGCTAAGTCCATTTGCATAAAGGTGGGAAGCAGACTTGGAGGGGCCGATACAATACCATTATATTCAACTAACCCCGTTGCCCAGGCAATAAGTGTGACCAGCAAAATACTGATTAACGCCGCTCCCTGTACTTGTCGCGCAACCAAACCAATAATTAGGAAGAAGCCCGCTGCTGCCAGCAATACAGACGGCTCAGATAAAGAGCCTAAGCTCACCATTGTTGCGTCGTTGGCGACAATTATGTTGGCATTCTGCAAGCCAATTAACGCCAAAAATGCACCAATACCGGCGGCTATAGCCAAACGTAAGGTGGTAGGAATGGATTTTATAATCCACTCGCGCACCCGAAAAGCAGAAAGTAAAAAGAACAAACAACCAGAGAAGAATACAGCCCCCAACGCCGTTTGCCAGGTATACCCCATGCTAAATACAACGGTGTAAGTGAAAAAGGCGTTTAACCCCATTCCCGGCGCCAGTGCTACTGGGTAGTTCGCCCACAACCCCATAATCAGACAACCAATAGCTGCCGCTAAACAAGTGGCGACAAATACAGCGCCGTAATCCATACCCGTTTCGCTCAAAATAGACGGGTTAACAAAGATAATGTAAGCCATGGTCAGGAAAGTTGTCAGTCCACCAATAATCTCGGACTTAACAGAACTACCACTTGCTTTAATTGAAAACAGCTTTTCCAGCATGAGAAACCTTGAAAGTTTGGCGTTGTGGTTAAAAGGCAGGTATTTTATCCTAATTGCCGCGTAATTTGTTGTTCACTTTTTATTTTTTAAACAGGATACAGAATTTATCATGCCAACCGTTTATTTCGTCGATGCCGATGGGAATCAGTTTGAAGCCACAGTCGACTCGGGAACCAACGTTATGGAAGCCGCAGTCGAGAACTTTATTGACGGCATTATTGGAGAGTGCGGCGGCGTTATGTCGTGTGCAACTTGCCATTGCTACATTCCGCCTGAGTGGCAGGATAAGCTCCCTGCTCCGTCAGAGCAGGAAGAAGATATGATCGATATGGTCATGGAGCCACAGGAAAACAGTCGGCTTAGCTGCCAAATAGAAATAACTGACGAGCTGGACGGCTTAGTGGTCCATATGCCTAAGTCTCAGTTCTAAATAGATTAGAGAGACTAATTGACGGCTGCCACCGGCATAAGAACTTCGTCGTGGTAGCCGGTAATTACCCGGATAGTTCCTGAACGCGAACTGTCTAATTCAGCATCGCCCGTATCGACCCGCAACGGCTTATTGTTCAGTGCCTGTAGCTTAGTCTTAGTTGCAACGACCCATATATTATCTTTACCAATATGGCGAATTACCCTGGGGCTCAACTGCTGATTTCCCCGACCAAATAAATGACCTTGCCCGCCTATTAGGGTAATAATCAATTTAATACTTCCCGTTTTATGCTGACTCACTTCGTCATACAAACGGCTTTCAGTAACATCGCTGGCTAATAAGTTGTCGTCTTGAACCAGGTCAACGCCAAGTAAAGTGTTCTCGTGCCCCATTGCCTGCATTACGGCTTCCACCGTAGAGCCCGATCCCATTACTAAAAGTTCATCATCAACCCGTTCAATAACCTCTGCAGCAATATCGTCCAGAACCAGTTCATCGCTTTCTTTGCCGCCCATTTTTACTGCCTGAACGTATTCCAGCTCCGCCGGTACAGACATTTCACCAAAACGTCTGGCTTTTACCGTACCTTTTCTAAAAGCCTCTTCGTCAATATCCATAACGTCGGCATTATGAATACTTGATAACTCTCCCTGAAGAATTTTCTCAATAACTCGCCCCGCGGCTGTAGGGCTAATAGCATACACTCCAGAATGGATTTTTACCCCGGCGGGTATCCCCAATACCAGTTGTTGTTCAGGCACCATTTCATAAATATCGCGTGCGGTACCGTCACCTCCGGCAAATAAAAGGATATCGACCTTGTGAGCAATAATTGCTGACACTGCTTTTTTAGTGTCTTCAGGCGAAGATGGTGATTCTGCAGCTGAATAAACCGACTCAAAAGAGAAGCCGAGGGTATTTAGACTGTCTGCCCCCATTTCATTCTCAGCGGTGACAAAATTCAACTGTTGCTTGTATGGTTGGAGTAATTGTAATGCGGTTTCTGCGCGTTTCGATGCCTTTTTTTCAGCGCCGGCAGATAATGCTTTTTCGCGAATATCGGCGCCATCGCTTCCTTTCAAAGCTAAGGCGCCGCCAATCCCCGCATAGGGGTTTATAATGAGACCAACGGTCAGCTTACTGCTCACTTCCATTATTTATTCGTCGTTAGCCTCATCTTGAATCGCTTCGCCTGCTTTTTCTAAGTCACGCCCCGCGCCTTCTATCGTTTCGCAGGCAGATAAGCCTAATACCGCTATAGCAACTAATAACGCTCTTAAGAACATAAGTAACTCCTTGTTATTAACTAATAATGAATACGAACTTTTTGGCGGTTAGGCCAGCTACAATTAAACTCCCGACACAACGCTTTTGCAAACGTTACCGCACGCTTTGGTAGCGCATCAGTTTCCAGCAATTGAGTGAGTTGCTCTGCCACCTTTTCGGTAAAAGCCTGCCTGTCTACTTCCACGCCATTGAGATTATCTACGCTGACTTGAAAAGGAAAGTCACAGCATAATGAAAATAACCATTCCAACGCTTGCGGTTTTCGTTCAACCTGCTCAAAAGACTTTTGCTGGGCTTCATTTCGTCCGTCGGGTTCATACCAATAGCCGTAATCAAACTGCTTGCGCCTAGCTTCACCGGCTATGCACCAATGAGCCGTTTCGTGCAGTGCTGAAGCAAAAAAACCATGCGCGAACACCACCTGGTTATACTCGCCTTCATGCCTTGCTGGTTGATAATAAGGCTCGTCCTCGCCTGCAACCAATAAGGTGTTGTAATCTTCTTTGAAACAGCGCTTAAACACCTGAATTAAGCGCTGGTAATGATGTTCTGACTTCTGACTCATATCCGCTTAACGACTAATATCCGGCGTTTCAGTTTGTGCTAACAAGTTGTGCGCGCGCTGACGTAACCAATGGTCCGCCAGGACTAGGCTGGTCATAGCTTCAACAATAGGAACCGCACGTATACCAACACAAGGATCATGACGGCCTTTGGTGACGATAGCCTGCTCTTTGCCCCAGCGGTCAATTGTCCGGCCACTAATGGCAATGCTGGATGTCGGCTTTAACGCAATATCGGCAAACACAGGTTGCCCACTACTAATACCACCTAAAACGCCGCCAGCATGGTTCGACAAAAATCCGTCCGGCGTCATTTCATCACGGTGTTCACTGCCCCGCTGACTGACCACGTCAAAACCGTCGCCAATACTGACCGCTTTCACCGCATTAATACTCATGAGAGCTTTGGCTAAATCAGCGTCTAACCGGTCAAAAACCGGCTCTCCCCAACCCGGCGGAACACCGGTGGCCCGAACGCGAATTTTTGCGCCAACCGAGTCGCCTTCTTTTTTCAGTTGACGAATAAGATCCTGCATAGGCTCCACCGCATTGGCATCGCCACAAAACAGTTCATTCTCACGTACCTGCTGCCAGTCAATGTTACTGGCCACAACATCACCCATTTGTGTCAACGCGGCCTGAACTTCAATGCCCTGCTGCTGCAACAGTTTGTACGCTATAGCACCCGCAGCTACCCGCATTGCGGTTTCACGGGCGGAAGAACGACCGCCACCCCGATAATCTCTTACACCGTATTTATGCTGGTAGGTGTAGTCGGCATGACCCGGGCGAAAAGTATCTTTTATATCAGAGTAATCCTGACTTCGTTGATCGGTATTTTCTATCAGCAGACCAATAGGCGTGCCGGTTGTGACACCTTCAAAAACACCGGAAAGAATCTTTACCTGGTCATGCTCCCGGCGAGCCGTGGTGTAACGGTTTTGACCCGGTTTACGGCGATCCAGTGCTTCTTGTAAATCAGTTTCCGAGATCGGAAGAGCAC
>NZ_DFTS01000048.1:6790-6939 GCF_002383015.1 Idiomarina sp. UBA4206 | reverse complement strand
GAAGAGTTTAAAGGTACCGGTAACATGGAGCTGCACCTGAATCGTAAGCTGGCTGAACGTCGTGTGTTCCCTGCCATTGATTTCAATCGTTCAGGTACACGTCGTGAAGAGTTGTTAACGACTCCGGACGAGCTGCAGAAAATGTGGAT
>NZ_DFTS01000048.1:3007-6694 GCF_002383015.1 Idiomarina sp. UBA4206 | reverse complement strand
AAATGTGGATCCTGCGCAAAATCATGCATCCAATGGGCGAAGTTGAAGCCATGGAGTTCTTGATTGACCGTCTGCAGATGACCAAAACCAATGACGAATTCTTCGAATCGATGAAACGTCAACGCAACAGCTAAGCGGCGTATGAAATATCAAGATTTGCGTGATTTCATCGCGCTCCTGGAGGAGCGCGGTGAACTTAAACGCATCCAACAAGAAATCGACCCCTACCTCGAAATTACCGAAATATCAGACCGCACCTTAAAAGCCGAAGGCCCTGCCTTATTGTTTGAAAACGTGAAAGGCCACGATATGCCGGTATTAGCTAACCTGTTTGGTACGCCAGAGCGGGTGGCTTTAGGTATGGGGCAGGAGTCGGTGACCGCTTTACGGGATGTCGGTAAGTTACTGGCGTTTTTAAAAGAGCCGGAGCCACCTAAAGGCTTTCGTGACGCACTGAATTTACTGCCTAAGTACAAAAAAGTGCTGAGTATGTCGCCGAAAAGCATTAAAAAGGCGCCGTGTCAGCAAGTGATCATGAGTGGCGATGGCGTTGACTTAACTAAGTTGCCGATTCAGCATTGTTGGCCGGGCGATGTAGCGCCGTTAGTGACCTGGGGGCTTACGGTAACTCGTGGTCCGCATAAAGAGCGCCAGAACTTAGGCATTTATCGCCAGCAACTTTTGGGGCCGAATAAGCTTATTATGCGCTGGTTGTCGCATCGCGGCGGCGCGTTGGATTTCCAGGAGTGGTGTCAGCAGCATCCGGGTGAAAAATTCCCTGTGTCGGTAGCCTTAGGTGCTGATCCTGCGACCATTTTAGGTGCAGTAACACCGGTGCCGGACAGCTTGTCTGAATATGCTTTTGCCGGGCTGCTGCGCGACAGCAAAACCGAAGTGACGCAATGCATCAGTAATGAACTACAAGTACCGGCGCATGCAGAAATCATTCTTGAAGGTTACATCGAGCCGGGCGAAATGGCGCCGGAAGGGCCTTATGGCGACCATACCGGGTATTACAACGAAGTGGATGAGTTCCCGGTATTCACCGTGACTCATGTGACTCATCGTAAAGACCCAATTTATCACAGCACTTATACCGGACGTCCGCCGGACGAACCTGCCGTGCTGGGCGTTGCTTTAAATGAAGTTTTTATTCCGTTGCTGCAAAAACAGTTTCCTGAAATTGTCGATTTTTATTTGCCACCGGAAGGCTGTTCGTACCGTTTAGCCGTAGTCACTATGAAGAAGCAGTACCCGGGTCACGCCAAGCGCGTGATGATGGGGGTCTGGTCGTTCCTTCGTCAGTTTATGTACACCAAGTTTGTGATTGTGTGCGACGACGATGTGAATGCGCGAGACTGGAAAGATGTGATTTGGGCCATGACGACCCGAATGGATCCGGCACGCGACACTACCTTGGTTGAAAACACGCCAATTGATTACCTCGACTTTGCCTCTCCGGTGTCTGGTCTTGGATCAAAAATGGGTATGGATGCAACCAATAAGTGGCAAGGCGAAACTGACCGCGAATGGGGCGAGCCTATCGTCATGAGTGACGATGTTAAGCAACGTGTCGACCAGCTTTGGGACGAACTGAACATTATGGAGTCGTGAATGAGTCAACAAATGACCTGTAAAGCCGATATTTCGCGCCAGTTAGCAGACGCTGTTTGGGAAGTGCGTTTGCAACTGCCGCAACCGGTTGAATTTAAAGCAGGCCAATATCTGATGGTAGTCATGGGTGAAAGAGACAAACGGCCTTTTAGCATTGCTTCATGTCCTTCAGATAAAAGTGAGTGGTTACTTCATGTTGGTGCTACGCCGGATAACAGCTACGCAATGGAAGTTTTGGATAAAGTGCGCGCCGACGGGGAACTAGAGATTGATGCACCGGATGGTAGTGCCTTTTATCGTCAGGAAAGTACCCAGCCTGCGGTTTTAATTGCCGGTGGTACAGGGTTTTCTTATGCTTACTCTATTTTGCAGCAGCATTTACGCTTGTCACCAGAGCGATCACTAAGCCTTTATTGGGGGGCAAAAAGCCTAAGCGACCTGTATTTGCATGACAAGCTGGAGAGCCTGGCGGAGCAGTACGAGAATTTCGATTACCATCCGGTGGTTGAAGACGCTTCGGGTGACTGGCCTTATTCAATTGGCTTAGTACATCATGCGGTTATGGCGAGACAGAAAAACTTGTCGGACTGTGAAGTTTACATGGCTGGACGCTTTGAGATGGTGCGCGTTATCCGCGACGATTTTGTGGCTAAAGGCGTGCCGTTAGATAATCTTTACGGCGATGCTTTGTCCTTCATTTAATTCTACAGAAAGTAAATTTGTTTAACGAATAAGCTGCGTTATACTGACGCCGCTTTACCAAGGGGTGCCGGCAACGGCTGAGATGCATTAGCGAACCCTTAAAACCTGATCCGGTTAATACTGGCGTAGGGATGGTAGAAAACCCGTCTAATACAGCCTTACCGGATCGTTTCTGACTTTGTTTTGAGGAAATGATCCATGAAAATAATCCATTCATACCTGGCAGCCAGCATAACTACTGCGCTATTCACGTCACCTGTATTTGCTGATGTTGCAGAAGACACTCAAGATACGCAAGACATAGAAATTATTGAAGTGAGTGGTGACTTTCACCGCCGTACCTTAAATGAAACCACCAGCAGTGTTTCTATTATTGATAAAGACGCCATGCAGCAGCGTCACTCTCAGCATTTACAGGACACTCTGAATAGCTTCGCTAACGTAAACTTCTCAGGTGGTACCTCCACGGCTCGTTTCATTCAAATCCGTGGTATTGGCGAGCGTTCTCAGTTTGTTGATCCGGTGACACCGTCTGTCGGCTTATTGATTGATGGCATTGATTACAGCGGACTAGGCAGTGCCGCATCGCTTTTCGATATTAATCAGGTCGAAGTTTTCCGTGGTCCGCAAAGTGGTCGCTTTGGAGTGAATGCGATGGCCGGCTTATTGTTGCTTGATAGCACGGCACCGAGCAGCGATTTCAACGGTGAGTTTCAGTTATCGGCGGGAAATTATTCTGAAGCCATGGGTGGTTTAGCCATGGGCGGTAGCCTGGGGGCATTAGGTAACGCGCGTTTCTCAGTCAGCCAGTTTCAGCAAGACGGATATATGGAAAATACTTACCTGGATAAGGAAGACACTGAACAGCGCGATGAGTTAAGTGCCCGCTTACTGCTCGATACTGAGCTTAGCAAAGACTGGTTGCTGCAGACGGTTCTGCACTATAACGATGTTGATAATGGTTACGACGCTTTCAGTCTGGATAACACGCGCGAGACTCTGTCTGATGAGCCGGGTTTTGACCGTTTAGAAAGTCAGGCGCTGCGTTTGCAGTTGAGTTACCTGGGCTTTGATAACAGCCGACTGGAAATGTCCGTTAACCAGCTAGATGCCGACACGGGTTATGCCTACGATGAAGACTGGACTTACGAAGGTATCGCTCCGGGCTGGGAGTATTCTTCTTTTGACGCGTACTTCCGTGAACGTGACGACAAAACAGCCGAAGTTCGCTGGCTTTCAGATGATCCTGAAGCTCTTTTTGGCATTGACAGTGAATGGGTCCTGGGCCTGTATTACTACGATAAGTCGGTACAGTTAACCCGCGATTACTTTAATTGGGACTTAGGCGTGCCGGCCATTTTTGAAAGCGAT
>NZ_DFTS01000048.1:0-2913 GCF_002383015.1 Idiomarina sp. UBA4206 | reverse complement strand
CTTTTGAAAGCGATTATGACAGCAAGCACGGTGCTCTGTACGGCGAGTTGACCCAGCATTGGACTGACCGTGTTAGTACCATTACCGGTTTGCGGGTTGAGCGTTATGACAATGACTACCTGGACAGTCGGGGCGTCACGGCAGAACCTGAAGACACAATGGTTGGCGGGAATTTCAGTCTGCGCTACCAAGCTTCCGATGAGAGTTACCTGTACGCAACAGTAGCTCGCGGTTATAAAGCCGGAGGTGTTAACGGGGAAGCCCTGGGTAAAGCTGAAGATCAGGGACTGGAAGAATTAGAAAACTATCTATTAGAGCGAGCAACTTTCGCGCCCGAAATTCTCTGGAGTACTGAGTTAGGTGTTAAAGGTAGTAGCCCCGATGGCCGTTTAACGTCGCGGGTTAGCGCGTTTTACCACTGGCGCGACGATGTTCAGCTAAAAGGTTGGGTGAATCGCGATCAGTCTTTTGTCGGTTATATCGAAAATGCAGCGGAAGGCACGGGTTATGGCCTGGAAGCAGAAATTCGAAATCAGTTGACTGACTGGCTGGCTGTTTTCGCTTCCGCCAGTTGGTTAAGAACCGAAATTGACGGTTTTGTCACGGAAGACGGTATGGACATGACGGGCCGTGAACAGGCGCAAGCACCTAACTACCAGTTTAATATTGGCCTTGAGGGCTGGGTCGGCGAGAACTTCCAGTGGGTGATTCAGGCCGACGGCAAAGATGAATTCTATTTCTCCGATTCGCATAACCAAAAAGCCGATAGCATGGCAGTATTGCACCTTGCGTTGAACTATCATTACCAAGACTGGCGTATCAGTTTCTGGGGTCGTAATTTAACAGATGAAGACTATGAAATTCGTGGCTTCTATTTTGGTAATGACCCACGTAAAGAGTACATCCCCGAAACTTACGTGCAGTATGGTGAACCTCGTCGCTTTGGGGTTACTGTCAGTAAGTCGTTTTAAAGGAGGGTAACATGCAAGTTTCAGTGGAAATGTCGTTGTATCCTTTAGCTGACAGCTATCTGGATACCATAAAAGACTTTATTGAGCGCTTAAACCAGCATTCAGAGTTAACGGTTCTGACCAATACGATGAGCACCCAAGTCTTTGGTGAGATGCAGGACGTTATGCGTATTTTAGGTGAAGAAATGGAACTGCTTTTTCAAAATGTGCCTTCGAATGTTCTGGTTTGTAAGTTTATTAATAAGGATTTAAGGCCGGAGAATGCTTGAGTCTTCGCTCGAGTTCTGGCTTGAACAGCTAATGGTCAGCTCCCCCTGGGAACTGACCGCTTTAGTTCTGGCGCTTGGCTATCTCGTACTGGCCGCGCATCAACGACAATGGTGTTGGGCTGCTGCCGCGGTAAGCTGTACTATTTACGCCGTATTGTTTTGGCAGGGCCGGTTGTATATGGAGTCTTTGCTGCAGACTATATACATTGCTTTGGCCGGATATGGCTGGTGGCAATGGCAACGTCAGCAAAGCGCCGCAAAAGAGAGCCCTGACGGTGCAAAGTATCCGCTGCGATGGCACCTTATACAATGGGCGTGGTTAGTTCCCCTGGCCGCTTTAATTGCTTATTTGTTGTCGGTCTACACAGACGCGGACGCAGTGTGGCTAGACACTTATACAACGGTCTTCAGTTTGCTGGCTACCTGGCTGGTAACCAAGAAGGCGTATGAAACCTGGTGGTACTGGTTGGTCATAGACAGTGTTTACGTTTATTTGTACGCCAGCAAAGGCTTTGTGGCTACTGCTTTGCTTTTTGTTGTTTATCTTATTCTGGTTGTTTACGCCATGTGGCGTTGGCGCCATGACACCCAGTTAAAGTCCGTGGGCGAAATTGGGTGATAGATAAGCCAGAAGAAATAAAGCTTTTAGCGTCCGGGCAGTCCAATCAGGCCTTACGCTTAATAACGGGCACTGACGACTACGTATTGAAACGTTGGCGGAATGAAGAAGTATTTGCGGTTGACAGAGAGCGGGAAGTATCGCTTCAGCAGCAGCTGGCCAAGCTTTCTTTAGCGCCGGAAGTATTGGATTACCACACTGGGCAAGGTTGGCTATTGCAACCTTATTACAAAGCCCCTTCGCTAGAGCAGGTCACTTTATCTCCGTTAATTAAAGCTTGCGGCGCGCCTGAGACACTGGCCAAAAGTCACTCCGTGCGCGTTGATGTTCCACCCTGGTCAATGGCGGAGCGGATTGAGCATTACTTGCAGCAACTGCAAGCTTTTGACGCACCCTCTGTAACAGTTATGCGGCAGCAGCTAAAACCTATTGCCTCAGTTATTGATGACTGGCTCAGTTTTCCTGTGTTGTGTCACAATGACTTATCGATGAACCATATTTTGATGACCGACCCAATGAGAATCATTGACTGGGAATATGCGGGCATAGGGAATCCGCTGTTTGATATTGCCAGTACCATAAAAATTAACCGGCTAAGTAGTGAAATGGTCGAGCGTTTAATTTCTGATTATGAAAAACGAACTCACTACCAGGTTGATCGGCAACGTTTGTCACAATGGTGTGAGTTTGTGGAATGGCTGAACAAAGTGTGGCAGCATTTGTTCCGACATACCTCTTAATGTGAACACACTGCCATGACGGATAAAAAATTGACGGAACGCGTGTACGGCTATTTAGCGGAAGACGAAGATGCCCGTGTATGTAAAGACATTCCTGAATCAGCCTGTAATGAGCAGCCTCGCTCGTTTGTTTTAATGTTGCTATCGTTAATGTTAACAAAGTTGGGCGATAGCCTCGTCAGCGCCCGTTTGGTACTGCCGTGGATGCTGAGTTCGCTCGGAGCCCCTGCTATATTCATTAGTGCGCTGGTACCACTACGTGAATCATTAGCTCTATTACCTCAGCTTTTTGTTGCTCAAAAGCTTCGTGAACA
>NZ_DFTS01000051.1:8571-8972 GCF_002383015.1 Idiomarina sp. UBA4206 | reverse complement strand
TCCGGTCGACTGGTTACCAACAGCCGCTATGTACGGTGGTTATTGGTTAGGCTTTGTTGACGATCCGCATGACGTCTACATGAAAGTTGTACCAACAACTGACCTGAACACAACCTTTGCTCTGAGTATCAGCGTATTTGCGCTCATTATTATCTACTCAATTAAGTACAAAGGTGTGAAAGGCTTTGCCAAAGAAATGACATTAACCCCGTTTAACCACTGGGCGTTAATGCCGGTAAACTTTGTGCTTGAAAGTATCACGTTACTGGCAAAACCAGCGTCACTGGCACTGCGTTTGTTCGGTAACCTGTATGCGGGTGAATTGATATTTATTCTGATTGCAATGATTGGATTATTCCAGCTACCAGCGCACTTTGCCTGGGCTGTGTTCCATATTCTGG
>NZ_DFTS01000051.1:4548-8447 GCF_002383015.1 Idiomarina sp. UBA4206 | reverse complement strand
CTGTGTTCCATATTCTGGTCATTACATTGCAAGCGTTTATTTTCATGATGCTGACCATTGTTTACTTAAGCATGGCTTCATCTGAACACTAGTGTTCTAAACAAAAAGTTTTTAGCTTTACTTTTAACTTTAATCTACTGAAAAACTGGAGAAATCAATGGAAACTGTAGTTGCTTTTACTGCTATCGCTGTATCAATCATGATCGGTCTGGCTGCACTGGGTACAGCACTGGGCTTTGGTATTCTGGGTGGTAAATTCCTGGAAGCTGCTGCTCGCCAACCAGAATTGGCACCACAGCTGCAAGTTAAGATGTTCATCGTAGCTGGTCTTATCGATGCTATCGCAATGATCGGCGTTGCTGTTGCATTGCTGTTCACGTTTGCGAACCCATTCTTAACCCAGGTAGCAGGCTAATCGTTATTCGACGGTCACCAACTGAAGGAGGTCCGTTGTGAATATCAACGCTACTCTAATTGGACAATCGATCGCGTTTGCCGTGTTCGTGTGGTTCTGCATGAAATTTGTATGGCCACCGATCATCAAGGCTATTGAGGAACGTCAGAAGAAAATTGCTGACGGCCTTAATGCCGGTGAACGTGCTCAAAAAGATTTAGAGAAAGCCCAGCAAGAAATTGCCGAGCAGCTCAAAGAAGCGAAACAGCAAGCCGCTGAAATCATTGAACAGTCGAAAAAACGTGGCGCTAAAATTGTTGAGGAAGAAACTCAACGTGGCCACGAAGAACGTGAAAAAATCGTTGCGTCTGGACATGAAGAAGTGACAGCTGAGCGTAACCGCGTTCGCGAAGAGTTGCGTAAGCAAGTCGCCGTATTGGCGGTTTCTGGGGCTCAGAAAATCATTGAGCGTGAAATTGATAAAGACGCTCATAGCGACATTGTTGAAAAACTGGTCGCTGAACTTTAATAAAGGGGTTTGAGCTTATGTCAGAACTGACTACGGTCGCTCGCCCTTACGCAAAAGCAGCTTTTGATTTTGCTTTAGAACAGGGAGCGCTCGATAAGTGGGCAGAAATGCTTAGCTTCGCTGCTGCGGTAGCGCAAGATGAGACTATTGCCTCATTTTTGAGCAGCTCTTCGACTGTTGGAAAAACGACAGATGTTTTCTTGGGTGTTTGCGGCGACGAGCTCGACGATAACGCTAAGAACTTCGTTAAAGTACTGGCTGAAAATGAACGTTTGCCAGTACTTCCAGCGGTTAGTGAGCTCTATCAGACGCTTCGTGCTGAACACGACAAAGAAGTCACTGTAGATGTTAAGTCAGCGGTTAAACTGCTGAAAGCACAACAAACGGCTTTGAGTAAAGCACTAGAGAAGCGCCTGCAACGCAAAATTAAGCTGAACTGCAGTGTCGACAAGTCCATTATTGGCGGACTTGTTATAGAAGCTGGTGATACCGTTATTGACGGCACCTTGCGCGGCAAGCTCGACAGACTTGCTTACGCACTGCAATCCTAATTGGGGACTTGAGCATGCAATTGAATTCAAATGAAATCGCAGAACTGATCAAACAGCGAATTGAGAAGTTCGAAGTCACCAGCGAAGCCCGCAACGAAGGTACCATCATGTCTGTACAAGACGGTATCATTCGCATTCACGGACTTGCAGACTGTCTGCAAGGTGAAATGGTCGAGCTACCTGGTAATCGTTACGCTATCGCACTGAACCTTGAACGTGATTCTGTTGGTGCGGTTGTTATGGGTCCTTATGCAGATTTGCAGGAAGGCACCAAAGTAAAATCTACTGGCCGTATCCTTGAAGTTCCGGTCGGCGAAAAACTGTTGGGCCGTGTGGTAAACACACTAGGTCAGCCTATCGACGGTAAAGGTCCAATTGAAGCTGACGGCTATGAGCCAGTTGAGAAAATCGCCCCGGGCGTTATCGAACGTCAGTCGGTTGATCAGCCAGTACAAACTGGTTACAAGTCAATTGACTCGATGATTCCAGTTGGTCGTGGTCAGCGTGAGCTTATCATCGGTGACCGTCAGACAGGTAAAACAGCTTTAGCCGTAGACGCCATTATCAACCAGAAAGACTCTGGTATTAAGTGTGTATACGTAGCCATTGGTCAGAAGAACTCAACCATCTCTGCTGTTGTACGTAAGCTGGAAGAGCACGGCGCATTGGAAAACACCATTGTGGTTGCGGCTTCTGCTTCTGAATCTGCAGCGTTGCAATACTTAGCAGCTTATTCTGGCTGTACTATGGGTGAATACTTCCGTGACCGCGGTGAAGACGCTTTGATCGTATACGATGACCTCTCTAAGCAGGCTGTTGCATACCGTCAAATTTCACTGTTGCTGCGTCGTCCGCCAGGTCGTGAAGCATTCCCTGGTGACGTTTTCTACCTCCACTCTCGCTTACTTGAGCGTGCGGCGCGTGTTAACGCTGACTACGTAGAAAAATTCACTGACGGTAAAGTAAAAGGCCAGACTGGTTCTTTAACTGCCTTACCTATCATTGAAACTCAGGCAGGTGACGTATCGGCGTTCGTACCGACTAACGTTATCTCAATCACCGATGGTCAGATCTTCCTGGAAACTGACTTGTTTAACTCAGGTATTCGTCCTGCGGTTAACGCCGGTGTCTCGGTTTCTCGTGTTGGTGGTTCAGCACAAACGAAAATCATCAAGAAATTGGGTGGCGGTATCCGTCTTGCCCTGGCTCAGTACCGTGAATTGGCGGCGTTCGCTCAGTTTGCATCTGACCTTGATGAATCGACTCGTTCACAGTTGGAGCACGGTCAGCGTGTAACCGAACTGATGAAACAGAAACAGTACAAGCCTATGAGCGTGTCTCAAATGGCTGTATCAATTTATGCCGTTGAAAAAGGCTTCTTGAAAGACGTAGAAATCGACAAAATCATGGATTTTGAAGAATCGCTGCAATCTTTCATGGCGAGCGAATACGCCGAGCTAATGGCTGAGATTGATAAAACTGGCAACTATAACGACGACATCGATGCGCAATTGAAAGCCGCGCTTGAGAAATTCAAGCAAACGCAATCATGGTAATCGCACCTGGCCGCAGTAGCGGCCATTTGTCGTTGAGTTAACAGGAGAATCGTCATGGCCAGCGGTAAAGAGATAAAAACTCAGATCTCGAGTATCGGTAATACTCAGAAGATCACCAGTGCTATGGAAATGGTCGCTGCGTCGAAAATGAAAAAGGCGCAGGAACGTATGGAGGCTAGTCGCCCCTATGCGGACACCATTCGCAAGGTGATTGGTCATGTGGCGCGCGGTAACCTTGAATATCGTCATCCATTTATGGAAGAACGTCAGGTTAAGCGTGTGGGTTACATCATTGTTTCTACCGACCGTGGTTTGTGTGGCGGCTTGAACGGTAATGAGTTCAAGAAAGTCGTTAAGCACGCTAACGAATGGAAAGAGCAAGATGTTGAAGCGGATTTTGCCGCAATAGGCAGCAAAGCAACCGGTTTCTTCAAGCGTTTTGGTAAGTTGAAAGCGCAAGTTTCAGGTATGGGCGATAAGCCAGAACTGAAAGAAATCACCGGTTCTATCCAGGTTATGCTGGATGCCTTTGAAGAAGGTAAAATCGATCGCTTGTACGTTGTATTCAACAAGTTTGTGAATACGATGACCCAGGAGCCGACCATTCATCAATTGTTGCCATTGCCGCAAGCAGGATCGGAAGAAGAAGTACAGACAGGTAGCTGGGATTACCTGTATGAGCCGAATCCGGAAAGTATTCTAGATACGCTAATTCGTCGCTTTGTAGAAATGCAAGTGTATCAAGGTGTCGTAGATAACTTTGCTAGTGAGCAAGCCGCTCGGATGATTGCGATGAAAGCTGCAACCGACAACGCCGAAGATATTATCGATCAACTGCAATTGCAGTATAACAAGGCGCGTCAGGCAGC
>NZ_DFTS01000051.1:4059-4369 GCF_002383015.1 Idiomarina sp. UBA4206 | reverse complement strand
AAGGTAAGGTCGTACAAATTATCGGCGCCGTTGTGGATTTAGAATTTCCACAAGACGCTGTACCAAAAGTATACGACGCACTGAAAGTGACCGAAGGTGGCTTAGAAGGTTTGGTTCTTGAAGTTCAGCAGCAGCTGGGCGGCGGAATCGTACGTGCCATCGCAATGGGTACAACTGACGGTCTGCGTCGTGGTATCACCGCTGAAAACACCGGTGAATCAATCATGGTTCCAGTGGGTAAGAAGACCCTGGGCCGTATTATGGATGTATTGGGTAACCCAATTGATGAAGCGGGCCCTATCGGTGAAGA
>NZ_DFTS01000051.1:3715-3888 GCF_002383015.1 Idiomarina sp. UBA4206 | reverse complement strand
GAAGCGGGCCCTATCGGTGAAGACGAGAAGATGTCTATTCACCGTGCGGCACCAAGCTACGAAGAACAGTCAAACACTAACGAACTGTTAGAAACAGGTATTAAAGTCATCGACTTGATTTGCCCGTTTGCTAAAGGTGGTAAAGTTGGTCTGTTCGGTGGTGCTGGTGTTGG
>NZ_DFTS01000051.1:1148-3610 GCF_002383015.1 Idiomarina sp. UBA4206 | reverse complement strand
CTGTTCGGTGGTGCTGGTGTTGGTAAAACCGTTAACATGATGGAGCTTATCCGTAACATCGCAATCGAGCACAGCGGTTACTCAGTATTCGCTGGTGTTGGTGAGCGTACTCGTGAAGGTAACGACTTCTATCACGAGATGAACGATTCAAACGTTCTGGATAAAGTATCACTGGTTTATGGTCAGATGAACGAGCCACCGGGTAACCGTTTACGTGTTGCTTTGACGGGTTTGACTATCGCTGAGAAATTCCGTGACGAAGGTCGCGACGTACTTTTCTTCGTTGATAACATCTACCGTTACACTCTGGCCGGTACTGAGGTATCAGCACTGTTAGGCCGTATGCCTTCAGCGGTTGGTTATCAGCCTACCCTGGCCGAAGAAATGGGTGTTCTGCAGGAACGTATCACCTCTACTAAGACGGGTTCAATCACGTCGGTACAGGCGGTTTATGTACCAGCGGATGACTTGACTGACCCATCTCCGGCAACAACCTTTGCTCACTTGGATGCAACCGTTGTACTTAACCGTGACATCGCGTCACTGGGTATCTACCCTGCGGTTGACCCGTTGGATTCAACGTCACGTCAGTTGGACCCACAGGTTATCGGTGATGAGCACTACGACACAGCAATGGGTGTTCAGGAAGTACTGCAACGCTATAAAGAGCTGAAAGACATCATTGCGATTCTGGGTATGGACGAGCTGTCTGAAGAAGACAAACTGTCTGTATCTCGTGCTCGTAAAATTCAGCGCTTCTTGTCGCAGCCTTTCTTCGTAGCCGAAGTATTCACTGGTGCTCCAGGTAAATATGTATCTTTGAAAGATACTATTGCCGGCTTTAAAGGCATTTTGGATGGTGATTACGACGATATGCCAGAGCAGGCCTTCTACATGGTTGGTACCATCGAAGAAGCGGTAGAAAAAGCCAAAAACCTGTAACCGACCGGGAGGTTTGAATGGCAACACAAACATTAAATCTGGACATTGTTAGCGCTGAAGACAAATTGTTCTCAGGCGTTGTACAAACGGTTCAGGTCTCTGGTAGCGAAGGTGAGCTGGGTATTTACCCAGGTCACGCGCCCCTGCTGACAAAAATCAAACCAGGTATGGTTCGGTATGTCAGCGAAGCGGGCGACGAAGAGCTTCTGTATGTCGCCGGTGGAGTGTTAGAAGTACAGCCTGGTCATGTCATTGTACTAGCAGACGTTGCTGTTCGTGGTGACGATCTCGATGAGAAAGAAGCTGAAGCGGCGAAGAAACGCGCTGAAGAAGCCATTGCTGACTCAAGTGCAGATGTGACCTATGCAGAGGCAATCGCCGAGTTATCGCGCGCATTGGCTCAGCTTGAGGTTATTCGTAAGCTTAAGCGCTAAAACTTCTGCGTTAAAATACGTAAAAGGCCTTGTTGTTAGTGCAACAGGGCCTTTTTTGTCGTTACAATAGGTGTACGTAATAAAGCTGCTGCAAGCGATACTGAATTAAGGATCTCATTAATATGAAGTTACGCGTTGTTATTCTGGCCGCAGGGAAAGGAACCCGCATGCGTTCAGACTTACCCAAAGTGCTGCATAAAGTGGCGAATAAACCGATGGTAGAACACGTCATAGATACTGCCAGGTCATTAAAGCCAGATGCCATTAATTTAATTTATGGTCATGGTGGCGATCAGCTGCAGCAAGCTATTGCCGGCGACGACTTAACCTGGGTCGAGCAACGTGAACAATTGGGTACCGGTCATGCCGTTCAACAGGTTATCCCGCACCTTAAAAGCAATGAAAAAGTCATTATTTTGTATGGTGACGTGCCCCTGTTAACCGAGTCCACTTTAATTAAGCTGGTAACTGCCAGTGCTAATACCTCGCTTGGCTTGCTGACTATGACGTTAGCGGAACCAACAGGTTATGGTCGTATTGTGCGTAACGAACGCCGCAGCGTAACCGGCATTGTTGAGCAAAAAGACGCAAATGCGCAGCAGTTAGCTATAGACGAAGTAAACACCGGTATTATGATAGCTGACAGCGACAAGCTAAAAGGTTGGCTTGAGCAACTCAGCAATGACAACGCGCAGAAAGAATATTACCTGACTGACATTGTGGAAATGGCCGCCCAGGAAGGCGTAAATATTGCTACTGCACAGCCTGACAACGCGCAGGAAGTGGAAGGTGCCAACAACCGCCAGCAGTTAGCTTCGCTAGAGCGCGCATTGCAGCAGCGTCAGGCCGAAGAGCTGATGACTCAGGGCGTGACCTTAATTGACCCTGCTCGTTTTGATTGCCGCGGTAAATTGAGTGCCGGCAGCGACGTCACTATTGATATTAATGCGGTTTTTGAAGGTAATGTGGTTCTGGGCGACCGCGTTGTTATAGAGCCAAACTGTGTCATTAGAAACTCCGTTATTGGCGACGACACGGTTATTCGCGCGAACTCTCATATAGAAGATGCAAAAGTGGCAAAAGGCT
>NZ_DFTS01000051.1:578-1080 GCF_002383015.1 Idiomarina sp. UBA4206 | reverse complement strand
TGCGCCCCGGAGCGGAACTTGCGGATGAAGCGCAGGTCGGAAACTTTGTCGAGATGAAGAAAAGCCGTTTAGGTAAAGGCTCAAAGGCCAGTCATTTAACCTACCTTGGTGACACTCAAGTGGGTGAATACGCAAACATTGGTGCAGGTACCATTACCTGCAATTACGATGGTGTGAATAAAGCGCTTACTGAAATTGGTGACGGCGCTTTTATTGGTTCAAACAGCTCTTTGGTTGCGCCTGTCTCCATTGGTAAAAATGCAACCGTCGGTGCCGGCTCGGTCATAACCCGGGCGGTAGCAGATGACGAACTGGCTGTAGCCCGGGGCAAGCAGCGTAATATCAGCGGATGGCAACGTCCACAGTCGAAAAAAGGAAGTTAACTTATGTGCGGTATTGTAGGCGCGACGTCTGAACGTCGAGTAACAGGTATTTTGCTGGAAGGCTTAAAACGACTGGAGTACCGGGGTTACGATTCGGCTGGTGTGGCTGTTATTGACGC
>NZ_DFTS01000051.1:0-468 GCF_002383015.1 Idiomarina sp. UBA4206 | reverse complement strand
TTGACGCCGATAAGCATTTAAAAAGCGTGCGCCGTACCGGTAAAGTACAGGAACTTAAAGATGCTATAGACCAGAACCCGTTAGACGGGACTATTGGTATTGCGCATACGCGTTGGGCAACGCACGGTGGTGTGACTGAAGCTAATGCCCACCCTCACCGCTCTGAGGATCAAATTGCTGTTGTGCATAACGGCATTATTGAAAACCACGAACGCCTGCGCGAAGAGCTAAAAGCCGAAGGTTATGTCTTTAACTCGCAGACTGACACCGAAGTAATCGCTCACTTAATTCATCACGAACGCAAAACGCATGGTGATCTACTGGCTGCCGTTAAGTCGGCAGTACGTCAGTTGGAAGGCGCTTACGGTACCGTGGTTATGGATACCCAATACCCTGAGCGTTTAGTGGTCGCCCGTTCTGGTAGCCCTCTGGTTATTGGTGTGGGTATTGGCGAGAACTTTGTGGCTT
>NZ_DFTS01000040.1:14843-15134 GCF_002383015.1 Idiomarina sp. UBA4206 | reverse complement strand
TAGTCTTTTACCGGACCAAAAATACGAGCACAGAACAAACCATCACGTTCAGGTTTGAAGGTACGGTAATTAATAGTCTCAGGTTTTTTCACCTCACCATATGACCAACTACGGATCATATCTGGAGACGAAAGAGCGATGCGAATACCATCAAACTCTTCTGCCTGATTCGTCGGCTTTAAAAGCTTCAGCAAGTCTTTCACGATTTATCTCCTGTCGGAGTTCAACCTACGGGGAGCGCAAGCACTCCCCCAATTTATTCCAGCAACAGCGTCTTAGTTCTGTTCTAGC
>NZ_DFTS01000040.1:14529-14686 GCF_002383015.1 Idiomarina sp. UBA4206 | reverse complement strand
AGGATTCCGGCATGCCCGCTTCCATCTGCAAGTTGTTGTCGACAATGTTTTTGTACATCTTCGTACGACCGTTCACGTCGTCCGACTTAACTGTCAACATTTCTTGCAAGGTATAAGCCGCACCATATGCTTCCAGTGCCCACACTTCCATCTCACC
>NZ_DFTS01000040.1:13840-14442 GCF_002383015.1 Idiomarina sp. UBA4206 | reverse complement strand
CCGAAGCGCTGACCACCGAACTGAGCTTTACCACCCAGTGGTTGTTGAGTAACCAAGCTGTACGAGCCAGTTGAACGTGCGTGCATCTTATCGTCAACCAAGTGGTTCAATTTGAGCATGTACATGTAACCAACAGTTACGTCACGTTCAAATTTATCACCAGTACGACCGTCAAATAACGGAATCTGACCTGATTCAGGTAAGTCTGCCAGCTTCAACAACGCTTTAATTTCTTCTTCCACTGCACCATCAAATACTGGTGTAGCAGTAGGCAGACCCGCTTTCAAGTTACCGGCTAAACGCATGACTTCATCATCAGAAAACTCACTAATGTCGACTTTCTGGCGACATTCGCCTAAGTCATACACTTGCTGTAAGAAATCACGCAATTCTTTGATAGCACGCTGCTGTTTCAGCATCTTATCAATCTTGCTACCGATACCGCGCGCAGCCATACCTAAGTGCGTTTCCAGAATCTGACCGATGTTCATCCGCGAAGGTACACCCAACGGGTTCAATACGATATCTACTGGGTTACCTTCATCATCGTGCGGCATGTCTTCCACAGGGATGATAGTTGAGATAACACCTTTGTTACCGTG
>NZ_DFTS01000040.1:11945-13792 GCF_002383015.1 Idiomarina sp. UBA4206 | reverse complement strand
GAGATAACACCTTTGTTACCGTGACGGCCAGCCAGTTTGTCACCAGGCTGAATGCTACGACGGACTGCTAAGTAAACTTTAACGATTTTCAGAACACCCGGCGCTAAATCATCGCCTTGAGTGATCTTGCGACGTTTAGTCTCAAACTTAGTGTCGAAGTCATCGCGAATTTGCTGATATTGCTCAGCAATTTGCTCAAGTTGAGCCTGAGCGTCTTCGTTACCTAAGTCTTGAGTTAACCAGCTTGCACGATCCACACTTGCCAGCTTGGCTTCATCAAAGCCATTACTTAGCAACAGGTTACGAGCACGGTTGTAAATACCTTCTTCAAGAATCTTAAATTCTTCTGTCAGGTCTTTCTTAACCTTAGCCAGCTGCATTTCTTCAATCGCTACCGCACGCTTGTCTTTTTCTACGCCGTCACGAGTGAATACTTGCACGTCAATAACAGTACCGTTAACACCATTTGGAACACGCAGTGAGCTGTCTTTAACATCAGACGCTTTCTCACCGAAGATTGCTCTCAAAAGCTTCTCTTCAGGCGTTAACTGAGTTTCACCTTTAGGCGTTACTTTACCAACCAGAATGTCGCCGCCGTTAACTTCTGCACCGACATAAACAACACCGGACTCATCCAGCTTGCCTAATGCAGATTCACCAACGTTTGGTATATCAGAGGTAATTTCCTCAGCACCCAACTTGGTATCACGAGCGACACAGTTTAATTCTTGAATATGGATGGTTGTCATCCGATCTTCTTGCGCTACGCGCTCAGAAATCAGAATCGAATCCTCGAAGTTATAACCGTTCCAAGGCATGAAGGCCACGCGCATGTTCTGACCCAGTGCTAATTCACCTAAGTCAGTTGACGGACCGTCAGCTAAAACGTCACCGCGAGTCACAGGTTCGCCTGGATTCACAGTCGGTTTCTGGTTAATACAAGTGTTCTGGTTAGAACGCGTGTATTTGGTCAGGTTATAAATGTCGATGCCCGCTTCACCCGGAACCATCTCTTCTTCGTTAACCTTAACAACGATACGACTGGCATCTACGTAGTCGACCACACCGCCACGCTTAGCAACAACGGTAACACCGGAGTCAACTGCGATTGTGCGTTCGATACCAGTACCAACTAACGGCTTATCAGCGCGTAAAGTCGGTACAGCCTGACGTTGCATGTTCGAGCCCATCAAAGCTCGGTTAGCATCATCGTGTTCCAGGAACGGAATCATGCTTGCTGCAATAGAAACGATCTGCTGTGGGGCAACATCCATGTACTGGACCTGCTCTTTACTCATCAGCGTAAATTCGTTTTTATGACGGCATGGCACTAAATCTTCTGTCAATTCGCCTTTGTCGTTCAGCCCTACGTTCGCCTGAGCGATAACATAGTTGCCTTCTTCAATAGCCGACAAGTAATTAACATCGTCTGTTACAACACCATTCTCTATACGACGATAAGGCGTTTCTAAAAAGCCATATTCGTTGGTACGCGAGAACGTAGACAGCGAGTTAATCAGACCGATGTTCGGTCCTTCCGGCGTTTCGATTGGGCACAAACGACCATAGTGCGTTGGGTGTACGTCACGAACTTCGAAGCCTGCACGTTCACGAGTCAAACCACCCGGACCTAACGCAGAGATACGACGTTTGTGCGTCACTTCTGACAATGGGTTGTTTTGGTCCATGAATTGCGACAGCTGGCTTGAGCCAAAGAACTCTTTAACCGCGGCACTAATTGGCTTCGCGTTGATAAGATCCTGTGGCATGGTGTTATCTAAATCACCCAGCGACAAGCGTTCTTTTACTGCACGTTCTACACGTACCAAACCAACACGGAATTGGTT
>NZ_DFTS01000040.1:11537-11797 GCF_002383015.1 Idiomarina sp. UBA4206 | reverse complement strand
CGGATACGGCGGTTACCCAGGTGGTCAATGTCATCAACTTCATCTAAACCGTTACGGATTTCGATGAGCTTTTTCATGACATCAACGATGTCTTCTCTGGATAACGTATTATCACCACTTAAGTCATCACGACCTAAACGACGATTAAACTTCATGCGACCGACTGTTGATAAATCGTAGCGTTCTTCACTGAAGAACAAGTTATCAAACAGAGTTTCTGCAGCTTCACGCGTTGGTGGCTCGCCCGGGCGCATCATGCG
>NZ_DFTS01000040.1:10917-11447 GCF_002383015.1 Idiomarina sp. UBA4206 | reverse complement strand
GGCTCGCCCGGGCGCATCATGCGGTAGATTTCAACTAAGGCTTCTAAGCGATTGTTACTTGAATCTACACGCAACGTTTCGCTCATGTATGGACCATGGTCCAAATCATTGACGAACAGCGTTTCAATTTTCTTAATACCAGCTTCGCTAAGCTCAGCGATAAGCTCAAGAGTCAGCACATCGTTAGCATGGCCAACAACTTCGCCGGTTTTCTTGTCGGCATAGTCTTTCGCTAATACTTTTCCAACCATGTATTCAGCCGGCACTTCCATTTCTTTAATACCCAGCTGTTCAAGCTGGCGAATATGGCGTGCGGTGATACGACGGCCTTTTTCGACCAAAACTTCGCCTTCAGCGCCTTTAATGTCAAACTTGGCGGTTTCGCCACGCAGACGCTCAGGCACTAACTGCATCTTCACCTTAGTTTTAAGGATCTCGAAGTAAGTAGTGTCGAAGAACATATCGAGGATTTCTTCAGTGCTGTATTCCAATGCACGAAGAATAATAGACGCCGGTAATTTACGACGACG
>NZ_DFTS01000040.1:0-10809 GCF_002383015.1 Idiomarina sp. UBA4206 | reverse complement strand
GTCTTTAGGATCAAATTCAAAATCCAACCAAGAGCCACGGTAAGGAATAACACGCGCGTTATACAGGACTTTACCTGACGAGTGAGATTTACCTTTATCGTGATCAAAGAACACACCAGGTGAACGGTGGAGCTGAGAAACGATAACTCGCTCTGTGCCATTGATAACGAAGGTTCCGTTTTCTGTCATTAACGGAATTTCGCCCATGTACACTTCTTGTTCTTTAATGTCTTTAACTGTACCGGCAGCTGCTTCTTTATCAAACAGCACCAGACGCAGTTTCACACGCAATGGTGCTGAGTAGGTAATGCCACGGATTTGACATTCTTCAACGTCAAACGCCGGCTCACCCATGTGATAACTGACGTACTGCAGTTCCGCATTACCAGAATAACTGGCAATAGGAAAAACCGAACGAAAAGCCGCTTCCAGACCATTATTGGCTTCTGGATCGACTTCAATAAATTTCTTAAATGAATCAAGCTGCATAGACAGCAAATAAGGAACTTCTAAGACCTGAGGTCGTTTACCGAAATCCTTACGAATACGTTTTTTTTCAGAGTAGGAGTACGCCATGGGGTTCCTCAGCTAGCTGATTGATGACCCTAACCAACGAGTGGTTCGATGGTTAAAAACAGATTAATCTTTTATCTGTCGATCCCGTTGTTATCTTTTTTCGCTTATCTGTATCCAACGTCGGGCAAAATGATACAAGCGATACAGCGCAAAAAGGCTGGTGGTTAATTAACCACCAGCCCAAGGCCTAAAAGGCCATATGTCGTACAAAAGTGAAATTACTTAACTTCAACTTCCGCACCAGCTTCTTCAAGCTGCTTTTTCAGCTCTTCAGCTTCGTCTTTGCTTACACCTTCTTTGACTGCTACTGGTGCAGACTCAACCATAGCTTTAGCTTCTTTCAAGCCAAGGCCAGTTGCGCCGCGAACAGCTTTGATAGCAGCAACTTTGTTAGCGCCAGCTGCTTTCAGCATTACGTCAAATTCAGTTTTCTCTTCAGCTGCTGCTTCGCCGCCTGCTGCTGGAGCAGCTACTGCTACTGCTGCAGATGCGTCAACGCCGAATTTTTC
The DNA here is from genome assembly GCF_002383015.1 of Idiomarina sp. UBA4206. NCBI lineage: Bacteria > Pseudomonadati > Pseudomonadota > Gammaproteobacteria > Alteromonadales > Idiomarinaceae > Idiomarina > Idiomarina sp. UBA4206. The sequence continues at coordinate 9,724 of NZ_DFTS01000040.1, read as the reverse complement.
TTCAGCTGCTTCGATCAATTCAACCAGTTCCATTACTGGCATTTCAGCGATCGCGTTTAAGATGTCGTCTTTAGTCAGAGCCATTACTCTAAACTCCTGGGTTGATAATTACAAAAAATGGTTAAAAAAACCAACGTATTATTTAGCGTCTTTAATTGCAGCCAACGTTCTAACGAACTTGCTAGGTACTTCGTTAACAGTTTTAACGAATTTGCTAACAGGTTCTTTGAAGGTGGCGAGCAATTTAGCCAATGCTTCGTCACGAGTCGGAAGTGAAGCAACTGCATCCAGTTTTTCTGGACCCATGATGCCATTACCGATTGACAGAGCTGTCACTTGCAAGTTCTTGTTTTCTTTTGAGAAGTCTTTGAACAAACGAGCTGATGTGCCCGGTGCGTCCATTGAAAACCCATAAACAAGAGGTCCTTTAAGTGCATCGCCCATGTCTTCAAACTGTGTGCCTTCAAAAGCGCGTTTTGCTAGTGTATTTCGTACAACTTTAACGAAAATACCCTGCTCACGAGCTTTCTTGCGCAGCGCAGTCATATCGGCTACTTCGATGCCTCGATATTCAGCAACGGTGACGGCTAGCGCATTTGAAGCAACTTCGTTAACTTCCTTAACGATGGCTTTCTTTCCGGCTAAACCAATTGCCACTGATATCACCTCGTTTTCAATTTGGGACCGAAGTCCCTCGTTACAATTAGGTGGGATAAACCCACCGCGTTGTCACGGTGATTCTCTACCCAGAGAGCCTGAGTCGGATATCACCATCTGCGTAGGAAATTAAGTGCCACTACCCAATATTCCGGGATACTCGCGGTACACCTACGGTCTTGGACGGGAGCCTTGCTTTGTTGCGACTTAGCAACGCCGCGGCAGCTCCAACCCATAAACCATTACATTAACCGAACTGAGCGAATTAAACCGCTGCTACAGTTCCCTGGTCAATGCTTACACCAGCGCCCATCGTTGTAGACAAGCTGATGCGTTTTAAGTAAACACCTTTAGCTGATGAAGGCTTCGCTTTCTTAAGAGCGGCCAACAAGGCTTCAAGGTTTTCTTTCAATTTGTCGTTATCGAAATCTACACGGCCGATTGTTGCGTGAACAATACCGTTTTTGTCGTTACGATAGCGAACCTGACCTGCTTTAGCGTTTTTAACCGCTGTTGCTACGTCAGGTGTTACAGTACCTGTTTTCGGGTTAGGCATCAGGCCGCGTGGACCTAAGATTTGACCTAATTGACCGACAACACGCATTGCGTCAGGCGAAGCCACGACTACGTCGAAGTTCATCTCGCCTTTCTTAACTTGCTCTGCCAGGTCTTCCATACCAACGATGTCTGCACCGGCTTCTTTCGCTTTCTCTGCATTGTCACCTGAAGTGAATACAGCGACGCGAACGTCACGACCAGTACCGTTTGGCAGTACAGTAGCACCACGAACGTTTTGGTCAGATTTACGAGCATCGATGCCTAAGTTTACTGCGACATCAACACTTTCAGTGAATTTTGCTGTTGCTAACTCTTTTAACAGAGTGATAGCTTCATTCACATCGTAATCACGGGCTTCAACTTTCTCTGCGATCATACGAGCGCGTTTTGTTAATTTAGCCATTGATTAGCCCTCCACGTTCAAGCCCATCGCACGAGCAGAGCCGGCGATAGTGCGTACAGCTGCGTCCATGTCGGCAGCAGTCAAGTCAGGTTCTTTAGTTTTAGCAATTTCTTCTAATTGCGCGCGAGTTACCGTACCAACTTTCTTGGTGTTTGGCTCGCCTGAACCACTTTTGATACCAGCCGCTTTCTTCAATAAGAAAGACGCAGGAGGTGTTTTAGTAATAAATGTGAATGAACGGTCTTCGAAGACTGTGATTTCAACAGGAACCGGAGCACCTTTTTCAAGGCTATCGGTTTGAGCGTTGAACGCTTTACAGAATTCCATGATGTTCACACCGTGCTGACCCAACGCAGGACCAACTGGCGGTGACGGGTTAGCTGAACCAGCAGCTACCTGTAATTTGATAATGGCCGATACTTTCTTCGCCATGATAATTACCTCTGTTGTGGGTTTAACGCCTCGTAACTTTTCAGAGGAAAGTTACTCTAACGGCTTCCCGTTAAAAAAGGACGCGAATTATAAGTGACTTCGCGCCATAGATCAATCATTGTCTTGCTGCTTTTTTGATCAAGCTTTTTCTATCTGACCAAACTCAAGCTCAACTGGCGTTGCGCGGCCAAAGATTGAAACAGAAACCGTTACACGACTTTTCTCGTAATCAACCTCTTCAACCGTACCGTTAAAGTCAGCAAAAGGTCCGTCGTTGACGCGAACCACTTCGCCTGGCTCAAACAAGGTCTTAGGCTTAGGCTTGTCTGCAGAATCTTGTAAGCGATCCAGAATAGCGTCAGCTTCTTTCTTGGAGATAGGGGTTGGGCGGTCACTGCTGCCACCGATAAAACCAAGTACGCGGGGCACGCTTTTAATTAAGTGCCATGCATCTTCGTCCATGTCCATTTCGACCAAAACGTAACCTGGGAAGAATTTACGCTCGCTTTTGCGACGAACGCCACCGCGCATTTCAACCACTTCTTCTTTCGGTACAAGAATTTCGCCGAACTTGTCTTCCATACCATGCATTTTGATATGTTCTTTCAGAGACTCGGCAACACGTGCCTCATAACCGGAAAAAGCTTGTACGACGTACCAACGTTTCTTATCGCTCATGGTTAAATCTCCAATCCGGTTAAGAAGCCAACCACACGAACCAGGATACCATCAAGGCCCCAAAGAATAAGTGCAACAATAACAGTGGCAACAATAACTATAAGCGTGGTCTGAGTTGCTTCCTGACGCGATGGCCAAACAACCTTTCTTACTTCGGTGCGGCTTTCTTTAGCAAACGACAGGAAGGTTCTTCCTTTCGTCGTCGTGCTCGCAAAGAAACCTGCTAAGGCCACTAAAACAACCACAGCAATAGCGCGATATAAAACCGACACTTCTTCTGTGTAATAGTGATTACCGCCAATAGCAACAACTAAAAGGGCGATTGCGATTATCCATTTCAAACTGTTCAACGAACTGCTCTGCGTCTCGTTATTTGCGCTCATTCTTTAATCCTAGTTGCGACCGGTCTTCGCTTTGAATCAATAAAATCTGGCAGGGGCGGAGGGATTCGAACCCCCAACCGTCGGTTTTGGAGACCGCTGTTCTACCAATTGGAACTACGCCCCTAACACTTGAGCGGAGAATTATACCGACACCGAGCATTCAAACAAGCGATATTTGTAAGTCTACTTATCGTTTGCAGATTAATTAAACAATTCTGACTAAGCTTCTGCGTCAAAGAGCTCTTCATGAACAATTTGTAGTATTTCTTCTACCTTAAACTCATCAATTTGAAAATGTTCCAGCACCCCATCCTGAACTTGCTCCCATTCTTCTTCTCCCGCCAGGCTCCGAGTTCTCATATCCACCGCGTAACGCGCAATTTTAAGTATTCCCAGAAGATCCAACGTCAGGCTATCCAACTCACTAGAGTGAGTGAAAATAGAGCTGTCTTCAAACAAGTAGTAAATCACTTCGACAACGATTTTGGGCAACTTCCAATGCTGAGCCAATAAGGCGCCTATCGTAGTATGTGTTGTCTGAAATAACTCTTGTTCTTTTATCTGCACCTTGGGCCAGGGAGTGCTTGCTGATGCGTTAAGCAAATCGGCATAATCATCAAATTCAGCCAGCATGACCGGTATGCCGGAGCTTTGAAATAACCCGAGCATATACGCATGGTCTCTTAATTCGGGGCGTCCTATAGATTCTGCGACCAAAACACAGGCGCTGGCAACCCACTCGTTATACCGCCAGAACTCGTTAAGATCGTAGTCGGAAGTTAACGCTGACTTTAGCGCAACGGCCCGAACAATAGGAAATACCCGACGGAATCCAAGCGTCATAACAGCCTGTTGGATAGAGTCGACCTCTTTAGCCCGACGGTAAGCAGCGGAATTAACTACCTGCAACACAGCTGCAGCTATACTCATATCGGCAGAGATCGATTCCGCAATAACACCAACATCGGGTTCATCTTTTTTGGCTTCACTACTGACAGTTAACAGAGTTTGAGGGCGCGGAGGAATACTGACTCTTTGTAGCAATCGTTTCTCTGCTGTCGTAATTTCTATCGCCATAGTATCTCCAGATTGAACCCAATGATTTACATGAAATCTTAAAGCATGTCATTATGTTGAAACGTTTTATCAGGTATAACACTTCAATGTCTTACTTTCGATGTATTCTCTTTGTTTGTGCGTTAATTTTCAGCACCTTTGCTCATGCTTCGGTAGAAGTTGAGGTTTCAGGTGTTGAAGGCGATGAGTACAACAACGTTATGGCATTGTTGCAAATAGCCCGTCTGGACGAAAATAAAAGTTATGCCGCTTATCGAGTTCGGTATTTACATCGACAAGCGCCTAAAGACATCAAAAAGGCACTACGTCCCTACGGATATTATCAGGTTGAAGTGAATGCTCAACTAGAAACTGTCGATTACGGCTGGTCAGCATCGTACCAGGTGAGCTTAAACGAACCGGTTCGAATTTCGCAAAATTCATGGAAAATAAAAGGCGATGCGACGGACGATGAAGCTTTTAGGAAAGTTATTGAAAGCAGTAACCTGAAGGAGCAGGAGCGCTTTATTCACAGCCACTATGAAAGCGTCAAATCGCGCCTTTTATCCTTAGCCAGTCAACGCGGCTATCACGATGCCCGTTTCATAGAACACAACGTTGAAATAGATGTTGAAAAGAATACAGCCGCAATTAATGTCGTATTTGATTCTGGACAACGCTACAAATATGGGCAAATTACCTTTGAACAAGACATTCTGGATGACGAGTTACTGCAGCGCTACGTTCCCTTTGAACAAGGTGAAGGCTACAACACTCAAGAGCTCAGTCAATTACAAATAGCTCTGGGCGATAGCGGATACTTTTCATCGGTTCAGGTCAGTCCGCAGTGGAATGAGTCTAAGCAACACAGAGTGCCTATTACTGTCAATTCTGAGCCAAACTTCAGAAACCAATACCAATACGGCATCGGCTACGGTACCGATACCGGAGCCCGCGTGAGAGCCAGTATTAACCGCCGCTGGGTAAATACAGAAGGCCACCAGCTGCGCGGAACAACACAAATCTCTGAAGTCGAAAGCACTGTCGGCGTTAATTACATTATTCCCGGTAAGAAGCCACAATCTGATTATTACCAACTACGAGCAGAAGCATCTGATAAAGACAACGAAGGTCAGAACAACCGACTCTATCGTCTGGGAGCTTCTAGTATCGTGGCAATGAATAAGTGGCGCCGTGAATATGGACTGCACTGGCAACGCGACGACTTCGAAATCGGTGAAAGTTCCGGAACCAGTCAGTTCCTTATTCCTCAGGCAAGCTGGAACTATATGACCGCTGATGGTCGCTTAAACATTGATAAAGGTTTTCGATTTGATGTGACCTTAAAGGCCGCCAATGAGGCTCTGTTATCCGATGCAGACCTGGCGAGCCTGGAACTTGGCTTTAAAGCTGTTGTCCCTTTAACTGAGAGAATACGCTTTCTTGCCCGGGCAGAAGCCGGAGCGACTTATATTAAAGACTTTGATCAACTACCACCGTCACTACGTTTCTTTGCTGGTGGTGACAATAGTGTACGTGGCTATGCCTATGAACAACTGGGGCCGGAAGATGATACAGGAACTGTTATCGGTGGCCGTTACCTAGCGGTCGCCAGCGCGGAAATCGACTATCGATTTAAGGATAACTGGCGTGTCGCCCTCTTCACCGATATTGGTAATGCCATGATTGAACCTAATGAAAAACTCAAACAAAGTGTCGGCTTTGGTGTTCGCTGGATATCGCCCATTGGCTCAATCCGTCTTGACTTGGCACAGGCGATAGACGAGCCAGGTAAACCGTGGCGCCTGCACTTTACATTAGGCCCCGATCTATGAGGGTATATCGCTGGTTAGCAGGGACTATCCTGAGTCTGGTTCTCCTGATTCCTATTATAGCTTTTAGTCTGGTCGCCAGCGAAAGCGGCAGTCGATGGGTATTAACCCAGGTGCAGAAGTATGCCCCTGTTGAATTCAGTTATAGTCAGTTTAATGGAAGCCTTTTAAATGAGTTTGAGTTCAGAGACTTTAGCTTAGAGGCCGGTACTTTTTCTTATGCCCCGGAACAGCTCAAAGTAAGCTGGAAACCTTTTGCTCTATTATCGGGTGTGCTTAGAATAAACAGCGTTAAAAGTAACGGCGGTGAAATAAGGCTGCGAGCGGCAGAACAAGAGCAAAGTGACGCCTCAGAAACTTCTATTCAAGACATTTCAATTGAACTCCCTATAGACTTCAATGTGCTCAAGTTATCCATTGAAAAAACGCAATTTTTTATTCTAGAAACTCCTGCGCAGAGCCTAAATATTAATGCGTCAGTGAGGCTTGATACAAGTGGGAGCCTAAACATTCGGGAGCTGCAGCTCGAGCATCAATACATGACAACGACAATTAGCGGCAGAACCAAGCTTTCTTACCCGTTTGATAGCAACCTTAATAACAACACACACCTGCACTCGCCGGACTACCCCGAGCTAAAAGTCAAAAGTCGTATAGTCGGTAACCTGCATAAGCTATCGACGACTAGTGAATTATCAGAAGGCCTTATCGGCACGATCTCGGCTGAATTACAGGACCCAATTAATGACCTTAAGTGGCAGCTTACGAGTCAATGGCAAGACAATAATATAACTCCATGGTTGACGAGTTTCGGCGCAGATACCCTCAACCTGAGTTTCAACGGAACCCTTAACGGACAAGGCGGTATGGATCATATCGAGCTGGAGCCTTCAATTTCCGTCATGGTTAATAAGCAACAAGCAGATATTGATGGCAACCTGAACTATAGGAACAACGTACTGGCCCTGAACGCTCTTAATATTCAGCCCCAGGGAGACATTGACGGTGTGTTAACTCTTCGGGGAGAAATCTCATCACTTAAAACTAATCCGGTAATAAATGTATCGGCAACCTGGGATGAGATTATCTATCAACCCAATCAACTGACTAGCCAAAACGGCAAACTGACAACGCAGGGCACGATAGGTGACTTGGCTATCTATTTGGACAATACGCTCACCGGATTACTAGAGAATGATTTCAACCTTACAACAGAAGCCGAACTAACGGACGCAAGTTTAAAGCTAACTCAGTGGCAACTCTCTCAAAATGAAGAGCAAGTAAATGGCAACGCAATCATTGAGTGGAAAGATAACCTTTCGCTGGCCGCTGACCTCTCAGGTAGTTTCCAACAGCAGACAGTAGACGCAAAAGTTAGATTGCGTCTGTTAGATCCCTATTTATTTGTCGACCAACTAGAAGCACGCTGGGGCCCACACTCGTTATTAGCCAATGGGGCACTCAGTCCTGGCAACGACTTAAACTGGAAGCTAAGCTCCAGAGACTTAAGCAAGCTATCAGATATCAAAGGTGAACTGGCAGCGGAAGGAAGTATCAACGGTCAATTAAACCAACCACGGTTTGATTTTGATATTGCTGAGTTTAACCTCAAGCTACCTGACTATGATGCAATTACTCTGAACCAGTCAGTAGCCGGCTCCTTTAACTATCAAGAAAACACTTTTGACGTAACTCCGGTTTGCCTAGGCTATAAAGGACTACGTAAACCGTTATGTGCTCAACTAGAGCAGCAAAAAGATTCAATAAACTTTACTGCAGATGCCAGCGAAGTGCCTTTGAGTTTGCTCCAGGCACTTGCCTTACCTGACACTCCTTACACATTGAGTGGAGAACTTTCTTTAGGCATTGATGGTGTATTTAACAATCAGACAATGAAATTTGAAAAATTCGAGGGATTCGTCAACGCAGATAACTCTAAAATACAAGCGGGTGAAGAAGTCATAACCTTAAACCAGCTAGCGCTAAAAGCAAAAAACGGCGCAGAGCAAGATATTGATATTTCATTGAATGCTGAAGCCAATGAACTGGACTTTGAGCTGTCTGGAAAACTGAATATTGAACAGTTAAATGCCAATAGTCCAATATCGGGGAAAATGTTACTGAGCTCAAAAAGTCTGGAGTTGTTAAACCTATTTGCGCCACAGATCAATATAGGTGACGGAAAAACTGAAGCCGAACTAACTATTGCAGGTAAACTTAACGATCCAACCGCATCAGGAAGCATGAATTTATCTGCAGACAGAATTGTTTTACTTGCCAGCGGTACTTTGATTACGAATCTAGAGGCTGAGCTAACTGCCGATGCAGATGTTGGACAATTTACTGTTAATGCTAAGGGTAAGGTAGGTCAAGGAGATGTTGATATTAAAGGTCGATTCAATGTCTTTAAGAGAGTTGGCCTGCTAACCATAAAAGGCGAAGATCTATTAATTTTAGACACGCCGGATCTCTTACTTTCGGCTTCTCCTGATGTCAGCATTGAGCTGCAAGAGGACCTGGTAACTCTTACTGGAGACTTAAACGTTCCCAAGGCACGCATAACTCCGGTAGAGTTAAATCAAGCTGCTACAGAGTCTGCTGACGTTAATATAAAAAACGAGAAGAAAGAAGAGTCTCTATTCAGAACTAAAGCAGATATCACTGTGAGTTTAGGTAAGAGCGTACGCGTTGAAGCTATGGGGTTCTCCGGGAATCTGCAAGGACAGCTACGAATTAAGCAACAACCAGACTCTGCCGCTACGGGAAATGGAAGTATCGGCGTTGTTTCGGGAGATTACGAAATTTACGGCCAAAAGCTGGCTATAGAACGCGGCGATCTCTTATTTAACGGCGGACCTTTAGATACACCGTCTTTAAACCTACGAGTAACACGAAATATAAAAGGTAACGGTGTTTCTCAGCGCCCCCCTGAAACTATCGGAGCGCGAGTAACAGGGACTATAGAACAGCCTGAGCTCAGCTTATTTTCGACACCACCGCTTCCTGACAGCACAATTCTTTCTTACCTTTTATTCGGTAAACCACCAGGAAGCCAGGGAGATGTAAATAACCTTGAGTTACAAGCTGCGCTATTAGTCGGGGGGCGTAGCACCGAGTTTCTGACTGAAGGGATAAAAAGTACTTTTGATTTAGATGAAGTGTCGTTGGACTCAGAAACCAGCGATGTAAATGATACATCTCTTTATATTGGTAAGTACTTATCGCCTCAATTATATATCAAATACGGAATCGGTTTGCTGGAGCCCACTTCCACTTTCATATTGCGCTACACACTATCGGAAAGGCTGCTGTTCGAATCGACTTCAAGTACAGAAGGTCAAGGTGGTGACTTGATATATACCATAGAAAACTAAAATTAAGCCTCGCACTCAGAAGCAAGTTAAATGAGCGTCCCCCATCTTTGATGGTTACTTACACATTAACCAGACAGTTTATCCGACCTTTTAGTTACCTGATAATGCCGAAGCTAGGTATTTTGTTTCGGACATAAAAAACCCCGGCGCGTTAGCACCGGGGTCTTCCTATTTGTAGTCTGGACAAGGTTTCGCAGAGCTCAACCTGTTCAGCGGGGTAAAGCCAAATGGTTGGCTTTACCAGGGACCCGCTTCACCCTACTCTCGCCGTAGCTCCCCACCAGAAATAAAAAACCCCCAGCGTTAGCTGAGGGCTTCTTAGAATTAAAGTCTGGCGGTGACCTACTCTCG
>NZ_DFTS01000011.1:26172-29937 GCF_002383015.1 Idiomarina sp. UBA4206 | reverse complement strand
TAAGGATGACGGTGGAGAGTTCTTTTTGATTTTTCCACATCCAACCACTAACAAGTTGATCCATCTCAACCACGTCTCGAAGCTCGGGGTACTTTATCGATGCACGTAGGGATGAGTCTTCACTGATGAATGTTGGATTGTCCTTAAGTGCGCCGTAGACGTGAAAGGTTGAGAGAACCACAACTTTTTTAAGTTTATACTTAAGACATAAATCGAGGATTCTTTTAGTCCCCATTAAGTTGAGATCAAGTCGTTGAGCAAGATTAAGTGTCGATCCTGATTGAGCGTGGCTTAGTCGTCCAAGGTGCAACATAGAATCAAAGTCATGATCGCGAAAAACTTTTTCGAAATTGCCGCGCGTATATTTGATGCGAAGATAGTTAACTCGGTCCTCGGGATATTCTCTGACCATTGGTCTTGAGTCAATTCCTACAATCTTCAAATCCGGAAACCGCTTAAGCAGCAAGCCAGTTGTAATTCGAGCGAGACCACCGGCCATTCCTAGGATTAATAATTTTTTAGGAGATATATCGCTCACGCCTCGTCCTTCTTGCTCAGTCTAGTCGAAAACCTTTCTGAAACTTTGTTTGCGATGAATTCTCTTCTTCTTGTTAAGCCTTCATCAAGCATTTTCTGAATCGAAGCATGGATAGAATTAATATGAATATCGAGTTCGCTGTCAGGAGCATCGGCACTGAGTTCACTTGGAATGATAAAAGGCTTTCCAACATGTATATCAACAGGTGACGGAAGTGGAACTAAGTTAGGCGTAATTGGGAAAGCTGGAAGGCCAATTTTCTTAGCGAGTTTTAGCGGATGCCAAACGAGTGGATAAAATTCTTCAGCGCCAACGACGGCAATGGGAAGGATGGGGACACCAGTGGCGAGTGCAATTCTGAAAAAACCTCGACCAAAAGATTTCATCTCATAAAAATCTGTACTGTCTTTGGCAATGCCGCGAACACCTTCTGGGAAAACGAGGACACTTTCTTTTCGCTCAAGCAAATTGATGCAGTTTTGGCGATCGCCTAGGACGGCTCCACCTTCAGCGGCCCATGAGCCAATAAAGGGAATGCCGGTAAAAAAGCGCTCAACCATAGGACGGAGAATTCTTGGCGGTTCGACTTCGGTTGAAAACATCGAGCAAATAAGCATGCCGTCTATGGCGATTTGACCCGAGTGATTGGCCACGACAATAAACGGCTGATCTGAGATATTTTCAAGGCCAAAGCATCGAACTTGAAAGTAATGCTTATACAGGGGCCAGACCCGCTCTAAACTTTTACGCGCACGACGAAGGTTAAGTCCCCATGGGTCCTCACGATTTGGATAGCGAAGCTCGAGCTTTTGAAAGATTTGATCAAAGAAAGCCTTGTTTTCAGGCGAACTTGCATCATTAATCTTTGAGAGAATTTGTTTAAACATTCTGGTCAACTTTTGTTGTGTTATATTCTAGATCATAGCAAATATAGCAACCTTCACAAAGATCCGGAAAAAAAGCTATAATTGGTCGACACGGAGGCAACTATGCAGCGTCAACCGCACTGGCGTTCTAAATTCAATGAAATCGTTCAGGTCTGTACCGACGAACTCAAAAAAACGACCGAGATCGGTAAGAAGATGCTTAATGCATCTAAAACCAACTCAAATCTTCATGAAGCTTATGAAGAGCTTGGCGTTCTAGTTGCAAAAGCCTTGGAGAAAAAACAATTGGACTGGGATAACCCACGCGCCCATGAATTAGTGAAAAAAATTAAAAAATGTAAATCAAACTTGACCGAGATTGAATCTGAAGTGAATAAGATTAAATTTTCCCCAGGTCCGGTCGATGTTTCCAAGTCTTCGGAAGACCATAAAAAAAATCAATGAGGGATCGGAAGCTCGAGTTGAGCGTTATTCAGTCTTAAAAAATAAGACGACGATCCTAAAGCCAAAGCACTAACAAACAATATGAAAAAGAAAGCGAACTTAATGAGTTTGCTTTTTTCTGTCTGCATCGTTGCGCGCTTTCTAGGCGAGAAGAGAAATTTAGGTCTAACAATAAAGGCGAGAGCAAAGTTAAGGGTAATGGCCCAGATAATCCAAGTGAAAATAAAATGTTCAGCAGGGTTACTTATGCTCAATTCTTGCTTGTGCCTCTAATAAAAATGAAACGAGGGCCGACTTAAAGGGTGGAAGACCCTGGCCCTTTTCAGCCGAGATAAAATGAATATCGCGAATGAAGGCGTAATCTTTGGAAAGCTGTGGCTTAAGCTTATTGAGAACGGCGCGATCTTTTTGCGTCTTTAGTTTGTCGAGTTTGTTAAAGGCCAGTGAGCATCTTAAAGGATATCTCGACAACCAATGGTGAAACTGGCGATCGGCATCTTGATCGGGATGCCTAGCATCTTGAACATTAACGATGCGAATAGCTTCTTTAACTGATGTGAAAAAAGTCGTCATCAGTTCATCCCAATTTTTAGACATTTCTTTTGAAACTTGTGCATGGCCGTAGCCAGGAAGATCAAAAAGCCAAAACTTAGTTGGGTGAACTTCCTTGAGATCAGGATCAAAAAGTTCAAAAGTGAAAACGTTTACTTCGCGAGTACGACCTGGTGTTTTTGAAGTTCTAGCGGTCTGTTTTCCAAACAATGCGTTGATCAAAGTGGACTTGCCAACATTTGATCTGCCCGTGAATGCGATGCCAATAGGATTAACCTCGCCATCAAAGAAATCACGAAGTTGAGATGCTTCTGAGAAGCCATAACGGAAATTTGTACTTGCGGGTCTGATTTGAAAAGCCATAGGTCATAGTCTAGCAGGCTGGCATCCAATTTGTAATGTCTTGAACCAGTAATCCACTCAAAAATTGGAGAAATTATGTACGAATCAGCAAAAATAATTCATTTCGAGCGACTGGCGCAGCAAGATCACACAGCAATTCCAAGAGGACTCGAAAATGCAGGCGTTGGACTTGAGGGGTTATTAGAGCATTATCCAATTGATGGCATCAAAAAACAGATAAGGCTCAATAGAACCCAGTATGAGTTTATAGCGACTGATAACCATGACAAGAATATTCAGGGGACAAGTCGTAATGTGAAAACACTTCGGGATGAGCAAGGGCAGAAACTCACCATAAAACTGAAAAGATTTAAAACCAAGGATTCAACTGGATATCGCCAATTTTATCAGGCCAGCAGTGAAACCGACTTTAGGCTCAATGGTCAGTGGGTTTCAAAAGCGACGCTGCGAAGAGGAGACGTAATTGACTTTGCACTTAACCGCTTTGTCTTTGATCGCCAGGAGCAGTCTAAGGAAATTCAAACAATTCCAATCTCGATGCAACTTATCAAATCGAATCTTCCCATCTTAATTGAAGGCGAGACGGGGACAGGTAAGACAACACTGGCTAAGCGAATTCATGAGCAGAGCCAACAAAATGGTCGTTTTGTTCATCTCAACCTAGCCTCATTTTCAACATCTTTAATTGAATCGGAACTTTTCGGACATATCAAAGGTGCCTTCACTGGGGCAGTCAGAGATAAAAGTGGTGCTTTTGTTGAAGCAAATCAAGGAACACTATTTCTAGATGAGATCGACTCTCTGCCGCTTTCACTACAAACAAAGCTTTTACTCTTTCTTGATGATGGATTTGTTAGACCAGTTGGCTCGACCCATTCGAGAAAAGTTAAAACAAGAATCATTGCAGCGTCAGGTTCTAGCTTAAAAAATAAAGTACAAACAGGTTTCATGCGTGCTGACTTTTATCACCGCTTAGCCAAG
>NZ_DFTS01000011.1:25648-26053 GCF_002383015.1 Idiomarina sp. UBA4206 | reverse complement strand
TATCGAACAAATTGTTAAAGACTTTTGTATCGAGCATCAGAGGGCCTATTGTAATAGTTTGGTTAAGGCATACTCACGTATGCCATGGCCTGGCAATATCAGGCAGCTGCGGGGTCATCTCTTTAAAAAACATATTGCTCATCCAGTGGGATTAATTCGTTGGGATCAACAAGATGATGAATTAGTTCTGAGCGATGCAAATTTAAAACAAGTTCTTAGTAGCGATCACCCGTCTATTAGTCTAAGGGAACTTAAGAAACTTTATAGCTTGAGTGTGCTGGCGAAATGCCATTATCACTTTGCAAGTGCGGCCAAGATACTAAAAGTTTCAGTGAATACCCTAAAGGCAATTGATCAAGCGGCGAGAATAGATGAAATATAGATACTATCGATGGAACCTTCAAT
>NZ_DFTS01000011.1:24581-25501 GCF_002383015.1 Idiomarina sp. UBA4206 | reverse complement strand
TTTTTAAAAGCAAATTAAGCTCAGCTTTTATCTTCTCTTTGATAATGAGCTTGCCCTCATCACCTAGAGGAAAGTCGGGAACGATAGGTTCGATTTTTGAGTTTAAAACATCTTCAAGTAGGTAAGAGTTATCAAAGAAATACTCGCGAATATAGCGGTTGGAGGAAATAATCGTAAAATCAATTTGCAGTTTTCGCAGAGAATTCTTACCTTCTAGATACGACGGAACGATGACATTTGAGATTAAAAGCTCTTTTTCATTTCGCTTGTAGTATTTAGGGCGCGGGTCAGGTTTTTCAATGGCTGCAGGAGCTCGTTCAATTAATCCGGCTTCCTCGGCAATTTTATTACTACTATTATAGACGCCGATACCCGCAATACTTCCGACGGTGACCAGCACAATGGTAGAAGCTAGAGTCGCAGGTTGCATGGTGGTAAAGAAGATTGAAATCTTTTTATAAAGTGGAAGGATGGCCCACTGAAGAGCGGCTACAATAGCTGCAACAAAACCAAATTTTCCTAATTTACCGCTCTTATTTTTTTGAATATTTTTACTAAGGTCGAGTTTAAGCGCTTGAGCTTTTTCAGCAGAGTGATCCTTAATCGTTTCCAGTTTTTGACCAAGCCTCGCAGGAGCGGCCATGGCGCTAGTGGCAGAGGCACTTAGTTTTTGTACGGCTTCGCCGCGCCATTGGCGCATTTTATCGGGGGTCGCACTTCTGACAACATTACTAACGTTAGAAAAAGACTTTTCTAATTTTTTATTAATAGAATTTTCTAGCTTTTCCCACTTACTCACTGCGCGCCTCGCTTCACTGTCTTATCGGCACCTTGCCCTTAAAATTGAAGGAAATGCGCCAATTATCTCTGAGTTTACACCCATGATTTAGGCAAAATTGGCCGTTAGCGCCTAAAAAATT
>NZ_DFTS01000011.1:20430-24541 GCF_002383015.1 Idiomarina sp. UBA4206 | reverse complement strand
ATTGTGAAACACTGAATTGAGCAGCTATGGCGTCGATAAATGACTTAGAGAGACTGAGGGTCATCTAAGGGGTTTAAAAGTGTTTAAGTTATCGATTTTATTAGTGCTTTCAATGATTCTAACTAGTTGTGCTGGCATATATCCTGGGCGAAGTTTCATCGATGAGATGGATCGCGACTCAGATGGGGCTTGGGTGGCCGGTAGGGACTTTCCCACCGTGGCCGGCGACAGTGGACAGGCCTATCGTGGCCCTGATGAAATTGCGAGAAGAACTCCCGCCAGTGCGTTTGCAAAAGAGCAATCTGAAGCTGAGCGCTCGATCAATAATGAGCTTAAGCACAAGATTTCAACCCTTGATGAGCCGACCTATGCCCAATATTTAAAAGATAAAACGGTGCTCAGTTCTGCCTCTGAGGAGATCTACTATCTTAGCCTCTCTCCCTATGAAAAAGCAGAGTATGTGAGACTTAAACAAGCTGGTGGTGAAGATAAAACTGTTAAGCCCTATGCTTATCTCTCTAATTATAAGGACGAGGGAAACCTGTCACTTCGCTCATTTTATCAAAGTCGTTACGAAGAGCGCGCGTTAAAAATGGGAATGAATAAACAAGATGTCGTTGCCAGTTGGGGGGAGCCGCAAAATGTAGATTATGCAGGTGATCCACGCTTTCAAAATGAGCGCTGGTCGTTTAGAGAGCAGGGAAAAGTTCATCGCGTCTACTTTGAAAACGGTGTGGTGCACGGTTGGGCAGTTGATTAATAAATAAGCATATGCGAGGCGCGTTAGGCTTGAGAGATGGCGCGTTTTTGACTAGAGTTAGCGGATTATAGGCAAAGACAAAAGGAGGGGCAGTAGTCACCTCCTTCGTGTTTTTTCGGGGGTGTAGTTTGAGTGATCTCAGCAACACATTTACATTAGATTTTGAACGTCCAGTACGTGATCTTGAAAATCAAATTGAAGAACTTAAACAAGCAAGTCTCAGACCTGAAGTAGACATCAGTTCTGAAATAAAGGCTTTGCAAAAGAAAGTCTCCATGTTGATTAAAGAGATCTACGGCAACCTAAGTTCATGGGAGCGTGTGCAATTATCACGTCACCCCAATCGTCCTCATACAATCGATTATGTAAAATTAATGGTCGATGAATTCCATGACATTGCAGGTGATCGTCACTTTGCCGACGATCAATCGATGATTGCAGGTTTTGGCTATATGGATGGTCAAAAAGTTGCAGTTGTTGGAATTGAGAAAGGCCGTAAAACCAAAGAAAAAGTTACTCATAATTTCGGAATGCCAAGACCTGAGGGTTATAGAAAAGCTCTTCGAGTGATGAAGATGGCGAGTCGATTTGGAATTCCAATTATTGCTTTAGTCGACACTCCGGGTGCTTATCCTGGCATTGGCGCAGAAGAGCGCGGCCAAGCGAGTGCCATTGCTGAGAACTTAACTGAAATGTTTGATATCAATGCACCTATTGTTGCAGTTGTTATTGGAGAAGGTGGTTCAGGCGGAGCGCTAGGTATCGCAGTCGCCGATAAAGTTTTAATGATGGAGTACTCCGTTTACTCTGTCATCTCTCCAGAGTCATGTGCTTCGATTTTATGGGCCGACCCTAAAATGGCCGAGACTGCGGCGAATGGTTTGCAGCTTGGTCCGGATAAGGCGCTTGAACTCAATGTGATTGATTCAATCATTCCAGAGCCTGCCGGTGGAGCACATAGAGATTGGAATGCATCGGCCGATGTTGTTAAGAAGACCGTGCTTAAAGAAATGAAAACACTTCTGGCGAAGAAGCCGGATCAGCTTAAGAAAAAGCGTTATGAAAAATTCCGTCAAATCGGTAACCAAACATTAGTCTGGAAAAAGTAAGGGTAAAAACAGTGAGTGCATTGCAGTCAATGACGGGTTTTGGACGTGGAGAAGTAGCAAATGATGACTTCCACCTCGTCGTTGAAATTAAATCAGTAAATCATCGCTTTAAAGATATTAGAATTAGGATGCCAAGTGCCTTTAATGCACTTGAGACAAATTTGCGCCAGCAAATTGGAGAGCGCTTTAAAAGAGGTAGCTTCGATATTTCGATCCATCTAAAAAAAGCAGAAGGCAAGACCAAGTTTGACGATATTGATGAAGCAAAAATTCAAGATTTTGTCTCTAAAATTGCAGGCTCACTTTCTAAGTCTTCAGTCGTGCTCAATATCGATCCAACCGCCTTTCTTCGAAATGAGTTTCAAAAAGATCAGGACTTAGAAAAAGATCCGGTTCTGCCAAGTTTACTCGATAAAGCGTTTAGCTTGGCCATGGATGCTCTGGAGAAATCGCGTCTACAAGAAGGCGAAAAGCTTTCGTTGATTATGGAAAATCACCGCAAAGAATATATCGCGAACTTTTCTAAAATTGAGTCAAAAGCCGAGAGCTTTAAGCAAGTTGTAGAAGAGAGACTTAAAAAGAAATTACAAGACCTCTCCAAAGAGATCGCCATCGATGAGCCACGCTATCTACAAGAGGTGATTTATTATCTTGAGAAAATGGACGTCCACGAAGAGATCAATCGCATTAACGCTCACCTGCAAAAGTTCTCAAAGCTTATGAGTGATGGTGGTGAAGCGGGAAGACAGATAGACTTTATGGTTCAGGAACTTGGCAGAGAAACCAATACTATCGGTTCAAAATCTTCCATTGAAGAAGTGTCTGAAGCAGTCGTTCAAATGAAACTTCAGTTAGAAAAAATTAGAGAGCAGGGATTAAATCTTGAATAAGTCGGGAAAACTCATTGTGGTCGTAGCCCCGTCTGGTTCTGGAAAATCGACGTTAATTAAGCGTTTAAAAAAGGATTTTCCAAACTTAGAAGAAAGCGTCTCAACTACAACTCGTCCTAAGCGAGCGGGAGAGAGGCACGGCGAAGCATACTTTTTCGTTGATCGCTCTGATTTTATTTCCATGAGAGATCGTGGCGAGTTTTTGGAGTGGGCCGAGGTACATGGCAATTTTTATGGAACGTCTAAGCGCTTTGTCGAAGGACGATTGGCATCGGGCAAGGACTTGCTTTTTGATCTCGATGTCCAGGGCGTGGATAATATGAAGGAAGCTTTTGGGGACAAGGCCCGTGCTATCTTTATTGCGCCACCATCAATCAATGAACTTGAATCGAGACTTCGTGGACGTGGTACGGAAGCTGATGAAGTGATTAAGCTTCGCATCGACAACGCTAAAAAAGAACTGCTGCGCGAGCACGATTATGACTACAGAGTTGTGAATGATGAGCTCGACGGCGCTTATTCACGTTTAAAAACGATTATTCAAAGTATTTTAGATACCTAAGGCTTAAGGATGTATAACCGTCTAGACTTTTCTCATGAGCGCGAACTCCCGTACGAGGAGATTGAAAGACGCGTGCGTGGATACTTCCCAGAAGCTGACTTTGTGATGCTTAAGCATGCTTTCGAGTTTGCAAAGAAAGCACACTCAGGTCAAAAGCGAAGTTCAGGTGAAGACTACTTTATCCACCCATGTAATGTCGCCGTTACATTGGTCAAGCTTCGACTCGATATGGACTCGATTATTGCTGGATTTTTGCACGACGTAGTTGAAGACTGCGAAGTGACACCTGAGCAATTAGAAAAAGAATTCAATACCAACGTTGCGCAAATTGTTGTTGGTCTTACAAAAATTAGTAAAATCAAATTCAAAACTAAAGAAGAAAGCCAAGCTGAAAACTTCCGCAAAATGGTTGTGGCCATGGCTAAAGATCTTCGCGTCATCATCGTGAAGTTAGCCGATCGTATGCATAATATGCGTACGCTTCAGTATGTCTCTGAAGAAAAACAACGAAAGATTGCACAAGAAACATTAGATATCTATGTACCACTTGCCAGCCGACTTGGTATTAACTCGGTAAAAAGTGAACTCGAAGATCTCTGTCTAAGATTCTTGCATCCAGAAATCTATTATCGCTTGGCCGAAAAAGTCGCCATGAAAAAAGGTGATCGTGACACCTATATTCGCGATACCATTGGCGTGATTCAAGATCGACTTTTAGAGTACGCAGTCAAAGCTGAAATCAAAGGTCGCCCTAAGCACTTCTATTCAATCTATAAAAAGATGACGGCCG
>NZ_DFTS01000011.1:6699-20390 GCF_002383015.1 Idiomarina sp. UBA4206 | reverse complement strand
AAAAAGATGACGGCCCGTGGAGTTGACTTCGATCAAATTCAAGACGTCTTGGCCTTCAGGCTGATCGTGCCTAATATTACTGAGTGTTATAAGGCATTGGGAATTGTTCATAGTAGCTTTAAACCAATTCCAGGCCGCTTTAAGGATTATATCGCTATTCCAAAAGTGAATGGTTACCAATCGCTTCACACCACTGTTATTGGGCCAAAAGCCGAACGAATTGAAATTCAGATTCGCACCAACGAAATGGATGACGTGGCCGAAACCGGTGTTGCTGCCCACTGGAAGTATAAAGAAGGATTGGCCGCGGGTAAGGCCAAGCTTGATTGGGTACAAGAACTTCTAGAGTTTAACAAAAGCACTGAAAGCAGCTACGAATTTATGAACGTTGTTAAAAACGACCTAGATATCGGTGGCGTTTTTGTTTTCACCCCCAAAGGTGATGTTAGAGAACTTCGCTACGGAGCGACACCACTGGACTTCGCTTATGCTATTCACACTGATGTTGGACATCACTGTGTCGGTGCAAAGGTAAATGGACGTATTGTTCAACTTAAGTACACGCTTAAAAGTGGTGATACGGTCGAAATTTTAAGTAGCAAAAATCAAAATCCAACGAAAGACTGGCTCAATATTGCCAAGAGTTCTCGCGCTCGAAGCAAGATCAAAGCTTACCTTATGAAGATTGAGCGCGAACAAGATCGCGAGACAGGTCTGGATATTCTAGAAAAGGCACTTCGTGTTTTTGGTAGCTCGATCAAAGGTATTAAGAAGAATGGTGACTTTGAAGAGTTGATTAATACTGGCTCAGCTCCCAATGAAGAAGATCTCTACGTTAATATTGGTAGTGGCAAGCTTCAGGTCAAAGAGTTATTGGCCAGACTTCCGTCACTTCATAAAGGTAATAAAGAAGCGCCAGAGTATAACGAAAGCCTCACAAAGGCTGATGAGTACTCCAAGAAATTAACAGGTGAAGTTCGTCGCCGCGCCAACAAAGATAATGCCGTCATCGTAGACGGGATGGATGATGTGATGGCCCGTATGGCCAGATGCTGTAATCCTATCCCTGGGGATCCAATCGTTGGCTATATCACGAGGGGTCGTGGCATTACTGTGCATACGTCAGAGTGTACTCGTGTCGATGCAGGAGATCTTGGGCGAGTCATTCGCGTTGAGTGGAACCCAGACTTCAGCTTTAAGCATCCTGTTAATATTCGAGTAGTCACTCACGATAAACCAGGCATTTTGTCGCAGATCTCAAAAGTTATTAATGCCAATGGTGTGAATATTAGATCGGCGCTTGCTAAGAGTATGCCGGATCGTAAGGGTAGCTTTGTATTTGAGGTTGAAGTCAAAGACTATAGCGAGCTTGTGAAAACAATCAGCACCATTGAAGGTGTTGAGGAAGTTATCAGCGTTAGTCGGGCATAACCCTGATCTGATCCATATCCGTATCCCACAGAAGCAGGAAGAACCACGTACGCGTGTATTTAAAAGCTTCTGTGGCCAAGATTTTAATATTGCGCCACTTGGTAAAATCAGTTTCCACACCAGAGTAATAAAACTCAGTCTTGTCCTCATCGCGTCTTAAGCTTTCGACAATTTTCATAATTCTGGCCAAGTGATAATCATGAGAAACAATAAGAATCTTTTTTAACGCATTGTTGTGGCGAAGATGCTTATAGGTCACCATGACATTCTCAACTGTGTTTCGAGCTTGGTAATCGATTTCAAGCATATTGATATCAATATCATTAATTGTATCACCGGCCGTAAGCGGACTAACTAAACTATCAACGGAGTTAGTTTTATAAACACCGGAAATAAAAATTTGTGACTGTCTAAAAGCTCGCGCCTTTTGAATGGCATAAGGAATTCTTCCCTGGTCACCAGTAAATACGACAATCAGGTCTGGCTGCTTTTGAAAAAATGCTAGATCTGAAGTTCGAGTTGATTGTCTGGCAACAGTGACAAGGGCCAAGCAAACTATGAAATAAGCAGCACTGATAAAGATGAAAAGTGCCGCTAAATTAAAAAGAGCACGACGAGCTTTCGTCGTCTTACTCTCAAACATATATTTGCTTTTAAATAACATGATTATTTTGCAGCAAGAACTTCAATCTCTACCACTGCACCTTTTGGCAGGGCAGACGCCTCTACGCAACTGCGAGCAGGGTAAGGCTCTTTAAAGAATGCCTTGTAGGCTTCATTCACGGCCGCAAAATTATTCAAATCAGTTAGAAAGATAGTGGTCTTAATAATATTTGATCTGTCTAAATGCTGAGACTTGAGTAGGCCGTCGATATTGTTGAGAGTTTGTCTGAGCTGTGCCCCAAAACTATCGGCAAGTATTCCAGTTGCTGGATCAATTCCGATTTGACCCGAGAAATAATAAGTATCGCCGACAATAACACCCTGAGAGTAAGTTCCTACGGCAGCAGGAGCGAGATCAGTAGAGATGATTGTTTTGTTATACATTGTTAAATCCTACTTTTGAGCTGCACGTTCTTCGTGCAAGAGTGCAGTTAAAATACACATATTCACAATCTCAGAGACTGGAGCAGTTCTTTGAATGATATTCACTGTCTTGGCCATAGGAACAAGGATCGGACCGATAGCACTGGCATCAGAAAGTTGAGACAGAAGCTTATAGCTGATATTGGCAGAATTAAGCTCTGGGAAAATCAAAATATCACTTGGGCCATCAAGCTCTGTGAATGGGAAAAGTTTATCCAAAATGCCTTTGTTAACTGCTACGTCGGCTTGAAGTTCACCATCGCACTTAAGTTCTGGTTGTCTCTCTTTGGTAATGGCGACAGCTTTTTGAACTTTGGAAGCACTTGGGTGACGGTTGGAGCCGTAAGTGGAATAGCTAAGGAAAGCCACTCTTGGCTCGCGCTTCATAAGACTTCGGTACATCTCGGCAGTAGAGATTGCGATCTCAGCTAAATCTTCGGCCGTTGGTTCAACTTGCGCCGTACAGTCGGCCAAAAAGAGAACGCGGTCTTTAAAGTTTAGGGCGAAAATACCTGCAGCCTTTCTTTTATTGCGAGTCCCTATGACATTCATGACTGGTACGAGACAGCTAGGATAGCTTAGCGTAGGGCCGGCAATAAAAGCATCGGCATAGCCCTTTTTGACATACATAGAACCAAAGTAGTTCTCGTGAGTCATAAGATCTTCAGCATGATTATAAGTTACACCGCGCCTTTGACGATCTTTTGTAAATTGCAAGCAGAAGTTGTCAAACTCAGGGTGCTTGAGAGGATTGATAATCTCGACCATGTCTTTGAGATGAGGTGTTCCAATCTTATCCATCTTGGCAAAAATTTTCTTCGGATTACCAAGAAGTACGGCTTCAATACGATCTTCGGCGAGAAGCTGACTGACGGCCTGAAGAATTCTGGAGTTGGTACCTTCTGAGAAAACCAGCTTAGTTTTCTTCTTGTTGCGAGTAATATAAGTCGAGTGGCGATCGCGTAGACGCTTAATAAATGAGCCAGAAGTATTAAGTCGATTGGCCAAGTGTGAAGCGTACTCTGCGAGATTTTCAATTTGAATGCGAGCAACTCCGCTTTCCATGGCGGCTTTTGCCACGGCCGGTGCAACTCGTGTCAGTGCTCTTGGATCAAATGGCTTAGGGATAATATACTCGGGACCGAAACTAAAGTCTTGATTACCATAGGCCATCTTAACTTCATCTGGTACTTCTTCTTTGGCAAGGTCAGCAATCGCTTTCACTGCAGCAAGTTTCATTTCATCATTAATCTTTGTTGCCCTCACATCGAGAGCTCCACGGAAAATAAATGGAAAACCGAGAACGTTATTAACTTGGTTTGGATAGTCTGAGCGACCTGTGGCAACGATAGCGTCGCTTCTGACTTCAGCTACTTCCTCTGGTGTAATTTCTGGCTCTGGGGCTGCCATGGCAAAGATAATTGGTTTCTTGGCCATCGACTTGACCATGTCAGGTGTTAAAACACCTTTGGCAGAACAGCCAACAAAAGCGTCAGCGCCCTTCATTGCATCTTCAAGTGTGCGCTTGTCAGTTTTAATTGCAAACTGCTCTTTATACTTGTTCATACCATCGGTACGACCTGTGTAAATGACGCCCTTTGAATCTGTAAGAATTAAGTTTTCAGGTTTAATCCCCATGCTCAGAAAAATCTTGGCACATGCAATGGCGGCAGCACCGGCTCCGCTAAATACAACGACAGTTTTTGAAATATCTTTTTTAGTAATTTCCAAAGCATTTTGAAAACCAGCGGCAGCAATAATCGCCGTGCCATGTTGATCATCGTGAAAAACAGGAATATTCATTTTCTCAATGAGTTGAGCTTCAATTTCAAAACACTCAGGCGCTTTAATGTCTTCTAAGTTAATACCGCCAAAGGTATCAGCAATGTTGGCAACCGTATTGATAAAGTCCTGTGTGGTACGGTGACTGACTTCAATATCAATGGAATCCAGCCCGGCGAAGCGTTTGAACAAAAGTGCTTTACCTTCCATCACCGGTTTTGACGCTAGTGGCCCCAAATTGCCCAGACCGAGAATAGCCGTACCGTTGGTAATAACAGCAACCATGTTGCCTTTAGCTGTGTACTTGTAGGCATTGTCCGGGTCTTGCGAGATTTCCCGAACCGGCTCTGCTACGCCCGGGCTGTAGGCCAGCGCTAAATCTTTACTGGTTTCAGCAGGGGTGGTGAGTTCAACGGAAATTTTACCCGGGGTCGGGTATTGATGGTAATCCAGTGCCTGTTGGCGAAAGTCTGTCATGCGGTGATACCTGAGTCTGGTGATCAGAATGCCGATCAGTCTATCGCTTTTGTGCTAATAAACAAATCTTACCTCCGCCTTTGAGGGTAATGAGGTGAATGAAATTTCCAATGTGTTTAAAAGTACACCAGTTAACTTTTCTTTA
This sequence comes from Idiomarina sp. UBA4206, assembly GCF_002383015.1. NCBI lineage: Bacteria > Pseudomonadati > Pseudomonadota > Gammaproteobacteria > Alteromonadales > Idiomarinaceae > Idiomarina > Idiomarina sp. UBA4206. The sequence goes on along the minus strand of NZ_DFTS01000011.1, from coordinate 15,469 downwards.
ACAATAGGCCGCTTAGCGAAACAGGCACAAAAAAAGGCGCTGTTTAGCGCCTTTTTCTTAAAATCTGCTGTTAAGCAGCGTTTTCTATAAGTTTTCTTAGGCTTATTTCTTGCCCAGAGCACCAAAACGCTTCTTAAATTTGTCAACACGACCACCAGTGTCCATTACACGCTGCTTACCAGTGTAGAACGGGTGGCACTCTGAACAGACGTCCAGGTGAAGATCTTCTGAGCGGGTTGAACGCGTTTCGAACGTGTGACCGCAAGAACAGCTGACTTTTAAAGTCTCGTACTTAGGATGAATACCTTGTTTCATGGGGTTACCTCAGTTATGGGCCGCATCGCCATTCGATCCAAAGCCGAACACCATGCGCAAAAAAACATCAATGAATTAAGAGCCGCGCATTTTATGTGATCCTGAGCTTGTGATCAAGCAGAATCTGCTGCCTTGTATTCTGCGCGGTAGCGTTCCAGAATAGAGCCATGAAGCAAGCCAACACCGGCAATGAACGACGTTATAAAGTCGCTCTGCCGTTACCTCTTCGACAAACCTATGATTATCTGTGCAAAAGTGCTGAGCCGCTGCCGCAGGGAGTGCGCGTGCGCGTGCCATTTGGTCAGCGTCAGTTAGTCGGTTATGTGGTTGCTGAAGCCAATGACGAGCCGCCAGGCTTTGAGCTGAAGTCGGTTGCTGCGGTTTTGGATGAGCAACGACTGTGGCCGGATGATATTTGGCAACTGGTTCGTTGGTCTTCCGATTATTACCACCACTCGTTAGGGGATGTCGCTGCTAACAGCCTGCCGGTTTTATTGCGTAAAGGCGATGCGCCGGAATACCTGACTGAAACCTTTTATGCGTTGACTGACTTAGGCCTTGCTCAGTCTATTAACGACTTGAAAGGGGCGGCACGACAACAGCAAGTGCTGGCGGCGCTGAAACATCAGCCGCTCAGACGCAGTGACTTAAGCGATATAGGCGTAACCTCAGCCGTGCTCCGTACCCTGCAGGATAAAGGCTGGATTGAGGTGCGTGAGCAGGCACCGGCAAAGCCACAAAGCTGGCAGCAGAAGCCATCGGTATTAAGAGAAGAGGGTCATGAATTAAATACCGAGCAGGCAGTAGCGGTTTCAACCATTAACCAGCAACAGAAGCACAGTACGCTATTGCTGGAAGGCGTTACCGGCAGTGGTAAAACCGAAGTCTACTTACAGGCTATGCAACCGGTGTTGGAACGCGGTGAACAGGTTTTAGTGCTGGTGCCTGAAATTGTCCTCACCCCGCAAACCCTGCAGCGCTTTAAAGAACGCTTTGATGTGCCTGTGGTGATGCTGCATTCCGGTATGAGCGACAGAGAGCGGCTTAATACCTGGCTGGATGCCAAGCACGGGCATGCAGCGATTATTATCGGTACCCGTTCGGCGGTGTTTACGCCTTGCCAGAAGCTGGGGCTTATTGTGGTCGATGAAGAACATGACTTGTCCTACAAACAACAGGACGGATTCCGCTACCATGCCCGGGACATTGCCATAAAACGGGCGGCGTTGCTGAACATACCGCTGGTATTAGGTAGTGCAACTGCCTCGCTGGAAACGCTGAACAACGCGGTCAGCAAGCGTTTTCACTGGCTTAAACTGGGGCAGCGCGCTGGTGGCGCGCAAATGGTTAAACACGAGCTTATTGACCTGAAGCAGCAGCCGATAAAAGCCGGTATCTCTAAAATACTGCAGGAACAAATTCAGGTAGAAATTGAGCGGGGCAACCAGGTGCTGCTGTTTCTCAATCGCCGTGGGTTTGCGCCGGCATTAATGTGTCATGAGTGCGGCTGGCTGGCGCAATGTCATCGTTGTGACGCTTATTACACAGTACATAAAACCCATCAACAACTGCAGTGCCACCATTGTGGGAGTCAGCAGCGGATACCGCGTCAATGCGGTTCCTGCGGTTCGCCGCAGATGATTTCTCATGGTGTGGGCACTGAGCAGCTCGAGCATAGTCTGAAAGAGATGTTTCCCGGCCGGGGGGTACTGCGCATTGACCGGGACTCAACCCGTCGCAAAGGCCAGTTAGACGACTACCTGCAAAAAGCCACAAATAATGAGTATCCTTTGCTGGTCGGTACGCAGATGCTGGCAAAGGGTCATCACTTTCCTAATGTGACTTTAGTGGCGTTGCTGGATGTTGACGGCGCGCTCTACAGCGCCGATTTTCGGGCGGCAGAGCGTCTAGGGCAGCTTTATACTCAGGTGGCCGGGCGCGCCGGGCGTGAGCACAAAGCCGGTAAAGTGGTGCTGCAAACCCATCATCCGGAACATGACTTAATTCAGGATTTGCTCAACAACGGCTATTCGCATTTCGCGTTGACGGCTTTAGCCGAACGCCAGCAAAGTGAGCTGCCGCCGTTTTCTTATTTAGCTCTGTTCAGGGCTGAGGCGACAGACAGAGACTCTGTGGTGCAGGCCATGACCCAAATTCAGCAGTTGATGCCGCAGGTTGATGGTGCGTTTTTACTGGGGCCAATGCCTGCCTTAATGGAGCGTAAAGCTGGTCGTTACCGCTATCAATTGCTGTTACATTGTCAGTCACGGAAACTACGTTTTCAGTTAATTGAGCACTTGCTGCCGCAGATTAACGCCTTGCCGTTATTGAAAAAAGTACGCTGGTCGCTGGATATCGATCCGCAAGACTTCAGCTGATTAACAACTAAGCGGTTTTTTTTATCGGGCGTAGCGATTAAACTAAGCGCTTTGAATTTCCTCTTCGATTTTTCATACAGGTAGTCGCATTAATGAAAGAACAACTTGAACAGTTACTGGCCGAAGCCATTGGTCAACTTAAAGCACAGGGGAAAATCCCTGCGGATCACCCAGTAAAGATTCAGTTGGATCGCCCTCGCGACAAATCGCACGGTGACTTTGCGACGAACCTGGCACTTATGTTGGCAAAGCCGGCAAAGTCGAACCCGCGTCAGTTGGCTGAAGCCATTGTTGATGCGGTCCCGGAGAACTCTCTGCTGTCGAAAATGGATATTGCCGGACCGGGCTTTATTAATTTCACTATTTCGCAGGACCAGCTGAAAGATCAGTTAACGGCGATGCTGAACAGTGACCGCCTGAATATCGATGTTGCTGACCAAAGCAAAACCATTGTCATTGATTACTCGTCGCCTAACCTGGCGAAAGAAATGCACGTCGGCCATTTACGTTCTGCCATTATTGGTGATGCCGTATCCCGTGTGTGCGAGTTTTTAGGTCATAAAGTGGTTCGCCAAAACCACGTGGGCGACTGGGGTACACAGTTCGGTATGCTTTTGGCTTACATGGAAGCGCTGGATAACCAGTCGGCAGAATATGAACTGAGCAACCTGGAAACCTTTTATAAAGCAGCCAAGCAGCGTTTTGACGACAGCGAAGAGTTCGCTGACCGTGCTCGACAGCTGGTGGTAAAACTGCAGTCGGGCGACGAATACTGCCTGAAGCTGTGGAATCAATTTATTGATGTATCACTCAGCCATTGCCAGGAAGTTTATGATCGCCTGGGCGTTAAGCTGACCCGTGATGACGTGATGGCAGAAAGTGCCTACAACGACAAGCTGCCGGGCGTTATTGAACACCTGCGTGAAAAAGGCTTGCTGACCGAAGATCAGGGCGCGCAGTGCGTGTTCCTGGAAGAGTACAAAGGTAAAGAAGGCGAACCGCTGCCAATTATTGTGCAGAAAAAAGGCGGTGGTTATCTGTATGCCACCACCGATTTAGCCGCCATTGAATACCGTCAGAAAGTATTAGGCGGTGACCACTTAATGTATTTTGTAGACGCCCGTCAGGCACTGCATTTTGACCAAATTTTTACCCTGGCGCGTAAAGCAGGCTTTGTTGAGGGTGAGATACAGCTAGACCATTACGGTTTTGGTACGGTGATGGGCAAAGACGGAAAACCTTACAAAAGCCGTGACGGGGGTGTGACTAAACTGGCTGATTTATTAGATGAAGCCGAACGCCGCGCACTCGAGTTGCTTCAGCAGAAAACGACCGACTTAACAGACGAGCAGCAGAAACGCGTTGCTGAAGTGGTGGGTATTAGCTCGGTGAAGTATGCCGACTTGTCGAAAAACCGTACCAGTGACTACATTTTTGACTGGAATCACATGCTGACCTTTGAAGGCAATACAGCGCCTTACCTGCTTTATGCTTACACCCGTGTGAACAGCATTTTTGACCGACTCGGCGATACCGCTTTTGACCGTGATGCAGACATTATTCTTAATGACGAGCGTGAGCTGGCACTTGCGAACCAGCTGGTGCGTTTTAATGAAGTGCTGCATCAGGTTCAGGATAAAGCCATGCCGCACTTCTTATGTGGCTATCTGTTTGATCTGGCCGGGCGTTTTTCCAGTTTTTATGAAGCCTGCCCTATTTTGAATCAGGAAGATGAAGCCCTTCGTAACAGCCGCCTTAAGTTGTCGATGTTAACGGCTAACGTGCTCAAGCAAGGTCTGGATTTACTGGGCATTCCAACCCTGGAGAAGATGTAACGCATTATGGATTACGCGAATCGTAAGCCAAAATCGCCGAAACGTAAGCCGGCTAAGAAAAAGGGAAGCAATAAAAAGCAGCAACGTGGTGCAAAGCCTGTTGGTGAACGTAAAGCTGTCCCCTGGTTCGTGGTTATTATTGCCATTGGCTTAATCGCCTTATTTACTTATATTCTGGTGCAAATTAGCGGTAAGTCCGAGGAAGTTGAGCAACCGCATGTGCAGCAACCACCGGCCGATCTGTTGCCGGAAAAGTCGGCCGAACGCTGGCGTTATATTGAAGAGCTGGAAAGCAAAGAAGTGGAAGTGGATGTACCCGAACGCGAAGTGGGTCCACCTAAGCTTATGCAATGTGGCTCTTTTCGTCAGCAGGCTGACGCAGAAAGGCTGCGTGCGCAAATTGCTATGGCCGGTCTGGAATCTCAGGTTAGAGCAACGGACGGCAGTAATGGTCTTTGGTACCGGGTTATTTTAGGGCCTTATGAAACAAAACGTGACGCCGAACGTGATCGTCATAAACTGCAGCGGAATCAGGTGTTTGGTTGCGCAATTTGGAACTGGAACATCGATTAATCCATACCCACCATTGAAAAACACGATATAGACCCTCAAATACTTGTCATTGATGTCACAAAGACAAAAAAGAGGGTCTTGATTTGACTACTATCGTATCTGTTCGCCGCGGCGATAAAGTTGTAATTGGCGGAGACGGCCAGGTTTCCTTAGGTAATACCGTAATGAAAGGCAATGCACGTAAAGTGCGTCGCCTTTACCACGACAAAGTGCTGGCAGGTTTTGCCGGCGGAACCGCTGACGCTTTCACACTGTTCGAACGCTTTGAATCCAAACTTGAGCAACATCAGGGCAACCTGATGCGTGCTGCTGTGGAACTGGCAAAAGACTGGCGTACTGACCGGGCGCTGCGTCGGTTAGAAGCTCTGTTGGCAGTGGCTGATAAGGAAACCTCACTGATTATAACGGGTAACGGCGACGTTGTTCAGCCTGAGAATGACCTTATAGCTATTGGCTCGGGTGGTCCTTTTGCTCAGTCAGCGGCAAGAGCGTTGCTGGAAAACACCGACTTGAATGCCCGCGACATTGTGCAAAAAGCATTAACTATAGCGGGTGATATTTGCGTATATACGAACGGCAATCAGACCATTGAAGAAGAAGAGTCTATTGCTGAAGACAAAACAAAGCAGGGGAAAGAATAAGATGTCTGAGATGACCCCAAGAGAAATTGTTGACGAATTAAACCGACACATTATTGGCCAGGATAAAGCCAAACGCGCTGTTGCCGTTGCTTTGCGTAATCGCTGGCGCCGTATGCAGCTGGACGATGAACTGCGTCAGGAAGTGACGCCAAAGAATATCTTAATGATTGGCCCAACGGGTGTTGGTAAAACGGAAATAGCCCGTCGCCTGGCAAAATTGGCAAAGGCACCGTTCATTAAAGTAGAAGCCACTAAGTTCACTGAAGTTGGCTATGTGGGTAAAGAAATAGAGTCTATTGTTAAGGACTTGACCGATGTAGCAGTGAAGCAAACTCGTGAAGAGATGATGCAAAAGGTACGTTACCGCGCTGAAGAAGCGGCGGAAGAGCGTATTCTGGATGTGCTGTTGCCTCCGGCGAAGAAGTCGTCCTCCGGTTGGGCTCAACAACAGGAAGAAACACCTGAAAACGATGATCAGCGCGGCACACGTCAGGTATTCCGTAAGAAGCTGCGCGAAGGCCAGTTAGACGACAAAGAAATTGAAATTGATTTAGCCATGCCACAAATGGGTGTTGAAATCATGGCACCACCGGGCATGGAAGAGATGACGTCGCAACTGCAGAATATGTTCCAGAACATGGGCAACGATAAAACCAAAGCCCGTAAGATGCGTATCAAAGACGCCTACAAACAACTGGTCGAAGAAGAAGCGGCGAAACTGCTGAACCCAGATGAAGTCAAAGAAGCAGCGATTGAATCGGTTGAGCAAAACGGCATTGTCTTTTTAGATGAAATTGACAAGATTTGTAAGCGCGGTGATACCAGCGGACCGGATGTTTCACGCGAGGGTGTGCAGCGTGACCTGCTGCCTTTGGTTGAAGGTACAACGGTGAACACCAAGCATGGCATGATCAAGACCGACCATATTCTGTTCATTGCCTCTGGTGCATTCCAGATGAGTAAGCCATCGGATCTTATTCCGGAGCTTCAGGGTCGTTTGCCGATTCGGGTAGAACTGGAAGCGCTGACCAGCGGCGACTTTGTTCGCATTCTGACAGAGCCTAGTGCTTCACTGACGACGCAATACCATGCGTTACTGAACACGGAAGGCGTGGAGGTTAACTTTACCGAAGAGGGCATTCAGCGCATAGCTGAAGTTGCATTCCATGTGAATGAGACGACCGAGAATATCGGAGCCCGCCGGCTGCACACCGTGCTTGAGCGCTTGATGGAAGAAATTTCCTTCCATGCAACAGACCACAACGGTGAGAAGTTGACCGTAGACGCAGATTACGTCAACGAACATGTTGGTGAGTTGTCGCAGGACGAAGACTTAAGTCGCTTCATCCTGTAATATATTACCGTTAAAAAGCCGTTGCAAACTCCCCGGGAGGCAGCGGCTTTTTATTGCTCTGAATTTGACGTTCAATAAATTGTTCGGCGAATTGCAGGCGCATTGGCGGCGAATAGAAATAGCCCTGCATCATGTCACAACCAAGTTTCTGCAACATATCCTGCTGCTCTTCGGTCTCAATTCCTTCAGCAATCACGCGTTTTCCTAAACCATGAGACAGCCGGATCATGGCTTTTAAAATGGTCGCGTCGTTATTATTTTGCTGAAGTTCGCTGATGAAACTCCGGTCAATTTTAATTTTGTTAATAGGCAAGGACCGTAAATAAGCCAGAGAAGAATGTCCTGTACCAAAGTCGTCGATGGATATACCAAAGCCCATCTCCCGCAAACGTTGAATGACACTCATGCCATTATGCAAGTCAGACATAGCGACATTTTCAGTAATTTCTAATTCCAGCCATTCCGGCGATATACCGTAGTCTTCCTGCAGCCGCTGCATTTTTTCAATCAACTGGAAATGCTGAAACTGAGGTGCAGAGAGGTTTACCGCAATTGGCCAGCATACGCCAAACTTTTGTTGCCAGGAGCTAAGAATCGCAGCGGCCTGATTCAGCACCCAGTCATCTAAATCGGTAGAAAGGCCGAGTTGTTCTATGTAAGGCAGGAACTCTGCCGGACTCAGCAAGCCCCGTTCGGGGTGTTGCCAGCGTATGAGGGCTTCAAACCCACAAAGCTGCTGATGGTCGAAGTCGAACTGAGGCTGAAGGTACAAAGTGAATTCATTTTCTTGCATTGCCTTACGAAGCACTGGCTCCATATCAACCAGATAGGAGTACATTTCGTCCATGCCGCGCTCATAAAAGGTTATGGTGGGCTGGTGCGACTGCTTGGCCTGAGTTAAACCTATGGTTGCCTTATTGAGCAAGACTTCCGATCGGCTGCCGTGCTGAGGGTAGCGCGAAATACCAATGCCTACTGCAATATTTACGGTTTTCTCGCCAATATCAATGGGCAGGGTCAATGCTTCCTGAAGTTCTGTGGCTAAGTCTTGTATCAGGCTTCGGTTCTTTAAATGGTCAAAAGCAATAGCAAAAACGTCACCGCTGATACGCGAAACGGTCAGAGGTTGCTTTGTAAAATTTTGCAGGCGTCTGGCTATTTCCTTGAGAACCTGGTCACCGCCGCGAATACCGATATTTTCGTTCACCACTTTAAAACGGCTGACACCAATTAGCATCATGGTTAAGTGGCGATTGTTGCTACGGCAATATTCAATAAACAACGGAATTTTACTGACCAGTTGATCGCGGTTAGAAACCCCTGTCAGAGCGTCATGAGTGTGAAGATATTCGGCGCGTTGAATAGCGCGCACTGCGGTATTGCGCTCTGACTCCAGCAGCCAAATAATGACGCCAACAATAACAACGGCAATGATAATAACCGTTAACAGAGCCTGGAAGCTTAAAACCCAGTCGATGGCGTTGGCTGACAACGAGAACATTCCGGCCAGCACCAGAAAGTTTTTAATGCCAATACTCAGAAAACCACCTGATACTAACTTGGGGCCGATACCTGCGCCTAGCCTACGCCACATGAAAAAGCCGATAGCAATAAGCGCTAAGCCTGTGACTAAAAAGCGCATAAACCCGGCATTGGGGGTGCTGCCGACAGAGA
>NZ_DFTS01000011.1:0-6637 GCF_002383015.1 Idiomarina sp. UBA4206 | reverse complement strand
AGCCAGAAGTAGGAGATAACCCCGCCAATGAGTGAAACGGCGTAAGCAATATACTGCCAGTATTTTTGTGGTTTGCTGTTAAAGGCGGCACAGGACGCCCCCAAAGCAATAAAGCAAATTGCCAGGTACTGGAAGGTTAAGGCAATGCCTTGTAAGCCGCCGGACCAGTTAAGCGCAGACTCGGGTGCAACCATTGCGCTGCCTGCAAGGAAAGCGCGAATTAACTCACTGGGGCCAAAGGCAAAGCAGGCAAAAGACCAGTAACTTAAGTAGTCACGTCGATAATAACGGTGATAATACATAAGCAGCGACGCGAAACCGATAAGAAAAACGGCTTGTATGGCGTGCGCAAAGGTCTCTATTGCCAGACTTGTCATTAGGTCAAGCTGCGGCATGAAAATAGCGATTCACTTTATTATTATTATAGTTAGTTAGATTAAACGGGTTTTTATTCTATAATTCAAGGGTTTCGTTACCTCTGTCGGGCTTACTTTTGTCCTTGCCGGATAGCAGGTATACTGCCAGTCACTGCTATAGCAACGTCAGGAACACAATCATGGAATACAACACTTCAGAACTTTGCGATTTATACCCCGATATGGTCGATGTGGTTGAGCCCATGTTTGAGTCTTATGGAGGCCGTAGCTCTTTCGGCGGTCGTCTGGTTATCATTAAATGCCACGAAGACAAAGGGCTCATTGAAGAAACGGTGGCGGCAGACGGTGGCGGCAAAGTGTTGCTGATAGATGGTGGTGGCTCGGCACGTCGTGCTCTGCTTGATGCTGCTATAGCCGAACAAGCTATGGATAACGACTGGGAAGGCATTGTCTGTTATGGGGCTGTGCGTGAAGTTGATGCGCTGGAAGAACTGGACATTGGTATTCTTGGCGTAGCTTCTATTCCTGTGGGGGCAATTAGTGAAGGTGTGGGTGAAGTGAATGTGCCGGTTAACTTTGGCGGCGTCACCTTTTTACCCGATGATCATCTCTACATTGATACCACGGGTGTCATCTTGTCTCCGGAACCACTAGATATTGAATAACTATGAGTGAGATTTCGTTTTTAGAATTAACCGATCCGGCTAAATGGGTAACGGTGCGCGAGCAGGAAACAAAAATTGGTCAGGCTATTCGGGTTCTTTCTGAGCAGGGAACTTATGAAGAAAGCTTGGCTGCAGCCTGGGAAGACGGCCAGCGCGTAGCTTTAGTGGGAGTTCCGGAAAGTATTGGTGTGCGCGCGAATCTTGGCCGCGCAGGTGCTGACGATGGCTGGCAGTCCTTTCTCAAGAGCTTTTTGAACCTGCAGAAAACCGGCCTGCTTTCTACCCATGAATTGTTGCTGATTGGTGCTGTTAATTGTGATGATTTGAATGAAAAAGCTGAGGAGCTGGATACTTCGAACCCGCATGAACTAGCGACGTTACGCGAACTTTGCGCACAGGTCGATGCGCGGGTGGAAAAGGTGCTGACGCCGCTGTTCGAGCAAGGCTTTGAAGTCATTGTTATTGGTGGTGGTCACAATAACGCGTATCCACTATTGAAGAGCCTGCATAAAGTGACCGGTGAAGCCTGTGGAGCCGTGAATTTAGACCCGCATGCAGACTTTCGCCCGCGCGAGGGTCGTCATTCCGGTAATGGTTTTAGCTACGCCTATATGGAAGGCGCGCTGGAGTTTTATCATATTGTTGGTCTGCATCAGGGGAAAAACTCCGCCAGCAGTCTTCGCCAGTTGCAGGACGCAGGAATGCGTTACCATACGCTGCACCGCTTATACGAGCGTCCATTTACTGAAGTGATGGACGAAGTGGTGGCAAAAGCGGTGTCCTGGCAGCGTCCACTGGGCATTGAGGTTGACGTGGATGCCTTAAACGCTGTGCCTGCCAGTGCGGTGAATTATGTTGGCTTGAGTCTTGGACAAGGCTTTCAGTACGTTAAGCGACTGGCAGAGGTTAGCGAGGCACGTTACCTGCACCTTGCCGAAGCCGCACCGTCATTATGCAGTGCGGGCTTCGATGAAGGCATGAAAATTTGCGGACAGCTGCTTAGCGAGCTGACCACGGCTTACTTACACGGTCGTGAGCGACGCCGTTAAACCACAAGGTTTTTAGCGGGTTGACGCCAAATTGGTAAGTTAACTCAGCGGCGTCCTGACAATTCCATAGCGCTAAATCTGCGTAACAGCCTTCGGCAATAACGCCCCTTTTCTCTTCACCTAAGGCTTTGGCAGCATTAACTGTTACCCCGCGCAAGCATTCTTCCGGTGTCATGTGGAAGAAGGTAGCGGCCATTTGCAGCATTAACGGTAGGTTGTGAATAGGCGAAGAGCCCGGGTTTGCATCGGTAGCGATGGCCATGGGAACGCCGTGCTTTCGCAGTAATTCAACCGGCGGCTTTTGGGTATCGCGCAGAAAATAGAATGCGCCCGGCAATAACACCGCTACTGTGCCATTTTCGGCCATGGCTTTAACGCCTTCTTCGTCTAGCTGTTCAAGATGATCAGCAGATAACGCCTGATATTCCGCGGCCAGCTTCGCGCCTTGCTGATTAGTAATTTGTTCGGCATGAAGCTTAATGGGAAGCCTTAACTTTTTAGCTGCTTCAAACACTTTTTCAGTTTGTGCCGGGCTGAACCCAATGCTTTCACAAAAAGCGTCAACAGCATCGACCAGCCCTTCGTTCGCCAGAGTCGGCAGAATGTTTTGGATAATTTCATCAATATAGCCGTCGGCGTTATCCTTGAACTCTGGCGGCACGGCATGCGCTGCCAGTAGCGTGGTCTTTATGTTCACCGGCAACTGTTCGGCTAACTGACGCGCTACGGTTAACTGTTTGCGCTCGTTTTCTAAGTCCAGCCCGTAACCGGATTTTACTTCAATGCTGGTGACGCCTTGTGACATTAAGGTTTCCGCTCGCTCTAAAGCTAATTTAAGCAGCTCTTCCTGTGAAGCCTCGCGAGTGGACTTAACGGTGCTTTTAATGCCACCGCCCTGCTCGGCAATTTCCTGATAGCTGGCGCCATGCAAACGTTGAGCAAATTCATTAGCCCGCGAACCAGCCCATACCAGATGGGTATGGCAGTCGATTAATCCAGGGGTCAGCAAACCGCCGTTACCGTCAATGACTTCCGCCGTCGGAGTGGCGGGAGCGTCAAAGGCTGCACCTACAAATTCAATTTTTCCTTTATTGATAATGACTGTAGCGTCGTGGATCAGACCATAGCCCTGATCATCGTTCATTGTTGCTGCGTTGATGTTTTCTATACGTTGCATAGCAGTCCTTAAAGGTGAGTTCTGATAAAAGAATAGCAAAAGTAACTTGTATAGACAATTATTCTGGACTAGACTTTTACCCTCAAAAGTACCGTGTCATATCATTCATTGTTGGGGTCGGGATGAATAAATTCTCAAAGATAAAACAGCACATTTATCTGAAGATAGAGTCCGGTGAGTGGCCTGAAAACCACCCTGTCAGTTCGGAAAACGCATTATCGACGCAGTTCTCGGTCAGTCGTATGACGGCTCGCAGAGCCTTGCAGGAGCTTGCGGATGAAGGTTTGGTGATAAGAACGCAGGGGTCCGGTACTTACGTTGCCCCCATCAAGTCGCAAACCTCGTTTATGGCCATTCGCAACATAGCCGACGAAGTGCGTTCGCGGGGACACGACTACCGCGCCAAAGTGCATTTGCTAAAAGAACAGCCGGCAAGCGCGCAAATTGCGGAAGCACTGGAGCTGGAAGAAGGGAATCCGGTTTTTCATTCGTTGATCACCCACTATGAAAATGACCAGCCGGTTCAGCTTGAAGAGCGTTTTGTGAATCCGAAGCTGGTACCCGATTATCTTAAGCAGGACTACAGTAAGGTCACTCCGCATGAATATTTATGCGTAGTCAGTCCGCTAACCGAAGCCAGTCATCAAATTGAAGCCATTCTGCCGGTCAGCACGATATGCCAATACTTAAATATCGACCGTCACGAACCTTGTCTCAGAATTTTGCGCCGTACCTGGAGCTCAGGCGGTGTGGTCACCTTTGCCACACTGACTCACCCTGGCTCCCGGTTTAAGTTAGGTGGCCATTTAACCTTTAAGGAGTAAGTCATGTCATTCACCCGTTTGGATAAAAGTCGCAAAATAAGCGCACCTCATGGAACCGAGCTAACCACCTGTAACTGGCAGGTAGAAGCTGCAAAGCGGATGCTAATGAACAACCTGGATGACGAAGTTGCCGAACACCCACAGGCACTGGTCGTTTATGGTGGTATTGGGCGTGCTGCGCGCAGTTGGGAATGCTATGACAAAATTATTGAAACTTTAGAGCGCCTGAAGCCAAACGAATCTCTGTTGATTCAGTCGGGTAAACCGGTGGGTGTATTTCCGACTCATGAAGACGCGCCGCGTGTATTGATCGCGAACTCTAACCTGGTGCCCGAATGGGCAACATGGGAGCACTTTAACGAGCTCGATAAAAAAGGCCTGATGATGTACGGGCAGATGACTGCGGGCTCATGGATTTACATTGGCTCGCAAGGCATTGTGCAGGGCACCTATGAAACCTTTGGCGCGGTTTCGCGTCAGCACTTCGACGGAGACGCTAAAGGTAAGTGGGTACTTACTGGTGGTCTTGGAGGCATGGGCGGAGCTCAGCCTTTGGCGGCCACCATGGCCGGCTTTTGCATGTTAGCGGTGGAGTGTGATGAGTCGCGCATCGATTTCCGTTCGCGCACCGGCTATGTGGATCATAAAGCCACCAACCTGGACGATGCGTTAAAGCTGATTAACGACGCCATGGCAAAAGGCGAAGCCATTTCAGTGGGCTTACTGGGTAACGCCGCTGACGTTTATTCTGAATTGCAGCAACGCGGTGTCACACCGGATGTGGTGACTGACCAAACGTCTGCCCACGACCCTCTGCACGGTTACTTGCCACAAGGCTGGACGCTGGAGGAGTATAAAGAGCAGCAGGAAAGCGACCCCAGTGGCACGGTAACCGCCGCGAAAGAATCTATGGCGGTACAGGTTCGCGCTATGCTGCACTTCCAGAAAGAAGGCGCAGCTGTACTGGATTACGGCAACAATATTCGCCAGATGGCGAAAGACGTGGGCGTTGATAACGCCTTTGACTTCCCGGGTTTTGTCCCCGCTTATATCCGTCCGCTGTTCTGCGAAGGTATTGGTCCATTCCGCTGGGTGGCGCTTTCGGGTGACCCGGAAGACATTTACAAAACCGACCAGAAAGTCAAAGAGCTGATTCCGGACAACGAGCACTTACACAACTGGCTGGATATGGCCAAAGAACGCATTAGCTTCCAGGGCTTGCCGTCACGTATTTGCTGGATTGGCCTTAAAGACCGAGCCCGCATTGCTCGTGCGTTTAATGACATGGTTAAAAGCGGTGAGTTAAAAGCTCCTGTGGTTATTGGTCGTGACCATTTGGATTCCGGCTCAGTTGCCAGCCCTAACCGCGAAACCGAAGCGATGCAGGACGGCTCTGATGCGGTATCGGACTGGCCGCTGCTGAATGCGTTGCTGAATACAGCCGGCGGTGCGACCTGGGTCAGCCTGCACCATGGTGGTGGCGTCGGTATGGGTTATTCACAGCACGCTGGTGTGGTGATTGTGGCCGATGGTACCGAAGAAGCCGACAAGCGCTTAAGCCGGGTGCTGTGGAACGACCCGGGCACAGGCGTTATGCGTCATGCTGATGCCGGATACGATATTGCGAAAAACTGCGCCCGCGAACAAGGGCTTGATTTACCGATGCTGGATACGAAGTAAGGAGGTTGCATGAGTCATTTTGAATTACAGCCAGGACAGTTGCAGTTAAGCGAACTGCGCCACTGGTTTTATCAGCATCAGACGCTAAAGCTTTCTGATGAAGCGAAAGACAACATTGCGATTTCGGCAAAAACCGTTGCGGATGTACTGGAGCAAGGGCGAGTGGTTTACGGTATTAATACCGGTTTTGGACTGCTGGCGAATACACGTATTCCACCAGAACGTTTGACTGATTTACAGCGCCGCATTGTGTTGTCGCACGCCGCCGGCACCGGTGACTTAATGGAAGACGCCGTGGTGCGTTTAATGTTGTTGTTGAAAATTAACTCTCTGTCGCGCGGGTTTTCCGGTGTGCGGCAAGTGTTAGTTGATGCGTTGATTAAACTGTTGAACGCCGAGGTGTATCCCTGCATACCGGAAAAAGGTTCCGTAGGCGCATCTGGTGATTTAGCGCCGTTAGCGCACATGGTATTGCCGTTAGTGGGTGAAGGTACGGTGCGCCATAATGGCGAGGTGCTAAACGCTAAAGAAGGTCTGAAAATAGCGGGCATTGAGCCTTTTGAACTTGCGCCGAAAGAAGGTCTGGCCTTATTAAACGGCACTCAGGCATCAACCGCACTGGCATTGGCAGGTTTGTTCCGAATTGAGCGTAACTACCATGCGGCCATTGTGGTGGGTGCGACTTCTGTGGAAGCCGCTATGGGTTCACGTGCGCCATTTGATGAACGTGTACACGCTGTGCGCGGACAGCCGGGGCAAATTAAAGCGGCGGAAATGCTGCGTCACGTGCTGACTGACAGTTCTGAAATTGCCAAAGACCACGAAGACTGCGAGAAAGTGCAGGATCCGTATTCTCTGCGTTGTC
>NZ_DFTS01000062.1:18126-19132 GCF_002383015.1 Idiomarina sp. UBA4206 | reverse complement strand
ACCAATAACTGACCCAGCGCCAGCCATCAAATTCAGGATGACCTGAATGTAAAACATCTACGTCTTCTTCACGACATTTTAGCCGCAACAAAAACCACTTTTGCTTTTGTCCAACACACATGGGCCGTTGTTCACGTCGAATCAAGCGCTTTGGTAAGCGATAACGCAACCATTGACGGCTGGTGTACAGAATTTCAACCTGCTCTGGCTTTAACCCGACCTCTTCATAGAGTTCGCGGTACATTGCCTGCTCAGGGGTCTCGCCTTCATGAATTCCGCCTTGCGGAAACTGCCAGCTCTGCTGGTTGATTCGACGAGCCCAAAATACCTGCCCATGCCCGTTACAGATGACGATTCCTACGTTTGCCCGGAATCCTTCTGCATCTATCACGCGAGCATCCTCAATTATTCTCTGTTACAGTGGATTCTTCCATAAAGCCCGGTTGCGGGCAAATGCTGATTCACTATTTACGAAGAATTAAGTCATGACCCACAAGCCACAACGCCCTCAATCTATTGATGAACTGTTTCAGCGCGCCGCTGCTTTAGCCGGCCGTTCTTTTGCTGAACTGGCTGCAGAAACCGGGTTACAGGTACCTAAAGATTTGCGCCGCGACAAAGGCTGGGTTGGGCAACTTTTAGAGCTACAACTGGGTGCTACTGCGGGCTCTAAGCCGACACAGGACTTCCCGGAGTTAGGGGTTGAACTGAAAACTCTGCCGGTAACTCCCGAAGGTGAGCCTTTAGAAACTACCTTTGTGTGCACGGCTCCGCTGGTGAATATTCAGGGCGTCCAATGGGCCACTTCTAACGTACGAAATAAATTACAACAGGTGTTGTGGCTGCCCATTGATGGACGACGCGATGTCCCTTTGGCGGAACGCGTGGTGGGCAGTGCTTTTTTATGGATACCCAGCGCCGAGGAAGAAGCCCTGCTGCGCAACGACTGGGAAGAGCACATGGACCGTATTGCGCTGGGACAGGTTGAGAGTATTACCGCGCGCCC
>NZ_DFTS01000062.1:16219-18086 GCF_002383015.1 Idiomarina sp. UBA4206 | reverse complement strand
AATTCGCCCTAAAGCGGCAGACGGCTCAGCGCTGACCGAGGCTATTGGCCCGGAGGGGACTATCATTGAAGTACGCCCCCGGGGTTTTTATTTGAAAAAAGAGTTCACCCGCAGAATATTGCAGCGGATGTTTGCATGAATAAGCACAGGAGGAACTATGCAATTTGATGTCAGCCCTCAGGCCCGACGCAACGCCCTGACCTTTTGTGGGTTAGCGGTATTGCTGTTTGCGCTGCTGGTGTTTCTGCATCTTATTCGTGACGATATTCCGATTGGTCTTTCTGTGGTTCTGGGTGCGGCATCCGGCATTCTGATGCTGCTGGGCATCGGCAAATTAATAGAGCCACCGGTGTCCTTGGTAATAACCCCCGAGGGCATTCGCTATTTGCACCGCCGTGGTCAGTGGGAGATCCGCTGGGAAAACATTATTCGCTATGACGTACCAAGGGTGAACCGGGTTATGGAGCTAGAAGACGCGCCTTTTATTGGCTTTCGGCTTTACCACGTAGAGGAAGTTCTGGACGACATTTCACCCCGCTTAGCCTCTGCCCTGCTGTTTGAACAACGCCAGTTACTGACCATGGCGCTGCGGCACCAGGCTCCGGACCGGGAAGACTACACACCCTACTTCGATATTCCGGACAGCTACATAAGCCCTAGCGGTAAGGTTTACAAAGGGCTTATTGGGGTCTTTGGCAAACGCATGGAACAAATGCGGGAGCTGCTTGGTTACGATTTATACGTCAGCTCTGCGGCGCTGGACCGCGACATTTACGACTTTAAAGCGCATTTGCAGAAGTTACAGGCCACACGAAACGGTGATACGGATGCGTAATTACGGAAAATTAACGTCCTGAATCGCTTCCAGCATAGGCTTTTGGAAATAGTAGCCCTGCATTAAAGTAATGCCGTTGTCGCGCAGGTATTTGTATTCGTCGTCGGTTTCAATACCCTCGGCAATAAGTTGAATGCCAAGCTCTTCACCAATTTGTTGAATAGAGCGAACCAGGGTTTGTTTGACTTTATTCTGGCAAATATCACGAATCAGTTTCATGTCAATTTTCAGAATGTCCGGCTGAAAGTCGGACAACAAATTCAGTCCGGCATAACCGGCGCCAAAATCGTCAATGGCCGTTTTGAAACCTTCTTTGCGATAAGCTTCAAACACTTCTACTAGAAACTGCTGACTGACCACTTGCTCCTGCTCAGTGACTTCAAAAATGATGTTATTACGGTCAAAGTTGGTTCTCGTCGCCGTTTCTAAGGTTTTTGCCAGACAGGTTTCGGGCTCGTAAATGGCATTGGGCATAAAGTTAATGCTTAAATTACCCGGCAATTTAATGCGCGAAGCCGTTTCAATAGCTTTCACCCGACAACTTTGGTCAAAGGTGTATTTATTGTCTTCAGTCACTTGCCCCAGTATGCGGCCTGCGCCTTCACCGTTTTCGCCCCGCACCAAAGCCTCGTAAGCAAATACCGTTTTACTGGAAATGTCTACAATTGGCTGAAACGCCATTTTAATGCCAAACCCAAGAGGTTTGCGGCAGTTACAGGTTGGGCAAGCAGACATAGACTATCCTCAAAGAAGTTGTATAGCTCATACCGGACTAAAGTATCAGGTTTGAGAAAAAACGTAAAAACTGTGACTATCGATCAATAAAAATTGCGTTTTTATCAGAATACTGTATTAAGCATTCAACAGTTATTACAAGGTAGCACAATGACAACAATTGGCTGGCAAGAGTGGGGCGTACTTCCTGAGCTCCATATTAACCCAATTCATATGAAAGTTGATACTGGCGCGAAAACGTCGTGTTTGCATGCATTTAAATTAGAGCCATTTGAGCGCGACAATAAAGAGTGGCTG
>NZ_DFTS01000062.1:15468-16164 GCF_002383015.1 Idiomarina sp. UBA4206 | reverse complement strand
AGAGTGGCTGCGCATTTATATGCACCCGGAGCAAGACTCTCTGCGCGAACAAATTTGCGAAGCCCCCGTATTTGATAAACGTGAAGTGACCGATTCCGGCGGTCACACCGAGACCCGGTATGTGATCCGAACACGTTTACAACTGGGTACATTTGACGAGCTGGTGGAACTGACGTTAACTAACAGAGACACTATGAAATTTCGGATGTTATTAGGCCGACAAGCCATGCGTGGACATTTCATCGTCGACCCACAGGCCTCTCACTTATTAGGAGAACAACCATGAGAATTGCGATTTTATCGCGTAACTCAGCGCTTTATTCAACACGCCGTTTAGTGGAAGCCGCTGAACAGCGTGGCCATGAGGTTGACGTACTTAACCCACTGCGGTGTTACATGGACATCAACGCGCGCGAATCGTCGATTCACAAACACGGTAAAGAGTTGCCCGTTTATGACTGCGTGATCCCCCGTATTGGTGCGTCTGTTACTTTTTACGGCACAGCGGTTCTGCGCCAGTTTGAGATGATTGGCAGTTACCCATTAAATGAGTCGGTCGCCATTTCCCGTAGCCGCGACAAATTACGCTCTCTGCAGCTTTTATCGCGCAAGGGTATTGGCCTGCCGACCACAGGCTTTGCCAGCCAGCCGCAGGACATTCCGGACTTAATTGACATGGTCGGCGGTGCGCCGCTG